>JAJRSQ010000345.1 GCA_024278725.1 Chloroflexota bacterium | reverse complement strand
ACTCGGCGCGGTCGGATTCGGGCAGGCGGGTTTCTGCCGCGGGGATGGCGTCCACCGCTTGCAGAATGGCATCCAGCGCGGCGCGGAGGTCGGTGTTGCGGGACACTTCCGCGTCCACCCACTGCTCAATGTCGGCTTCGCGCAGGTCGTCGGCGCGGTTGACCCATTCCTGAATTTTATTGGTGAGCAGTCCTGCGCCAACCGCGCTGGCGGCGGTAGCGACACCAAAATAGGTTCCCAAAAAAGTAAACGCGCTGCCTGTTTGCGTCACGCCTTGCAACCCCGCCAATGCTACCGGGTACAGTGCCGCCGTCGCCAGCGCGCCGTATGCCACGTAAGGCAGGTCGCGGTCGCGGCGGCGTTTCAGCCACTCGCCGATGGATTGCAGGTTTTTGGCGGTTTCGGTTTTCCACGTTTGCAGGTCAAAGGGCTTCATTGTACTCCTCGGATTGTAAGTTACTTCGTATTGCTCTGGCATTATGCTATGGTTGGATGCGGGTATGTCGTATGATTGTTCGGCAGTAGCCTGTCACCAACACCGGTTCACAAAAACAGCAAGTTCAAACTTACGCTGTTTCGTTCAGCCACCGGTAAAGCTGAATATATCGGGCTATACCATACATCAACGCAGTTAACACAACATATATCGTTAGGGCGGTCAATGACACAAATATCGATGTAAACGAAACTGTCGTCAAACTGTACACTACGGTACTTATCGTTAAAACAATCAATAGTATTCCCAGTACCCATAGTTTCTGATTAAAGTCCCTGACATGTAGGGTGGCTGCCAACTGTCGAATATTTAAGTGTTTAGGTAGTAGTGTACTATTAGGCGAGCCCTGAGGGTGTGTGAGCCACAAACGCACAATATCCTGACCAGCGTGTAGAACTTCCGACAGAGTCATCCCTTTCCACAAAGAAAAACCGGCGCCAATCAAGAAAGATGTGACAAGATTTATCATAAACGGTGCATTACCCCCACCTATTTTCAAATAAGACGTTTCAAAAATAACAACCAGTATCAGTAATAGCAAAACCGGAATAAATCCTTGAAGCCAGGGTAAGTCAATGTTCTCGTTTATTTGTTTATACCACTGAACAGCCCGGGCTTGGGTTTCCGTATCAACCTCGGTAGACCAACGTTGTATGACATCCTTAAGAACATGTTGACTCATATAATATGTGCCCAGTTCTTCATTTTCCATTATCAGATTCAGTGTCTTGAACTGATTTAGCATATTCCGGGTATCATCCAACGTCCAATTTTCATTTTGAATACATTCCCACAAAGTATGAACTTCTATAAGGCTAAATTCTAATTGGTTTATGTTTTCACCCGGCACCCACACTCTAAAAGCTAAATAACTCTGCTGAGTGGTTTTGTCAAAATCTTCATAAGAAGTCTCAAAAGAAGTTGGCTGTATTGCTTTTTTATTTTCGCTATGCGCGATATCAGTCTTGTCTTCTTGGCTCAATCCGTACTCCTGCATATATTGCTGCAATCTATCTAAATATTCTTGACGTTGCTCTTGGCTGCGCTGGGACGCCCAGTTTTTTATGGCAAGATCCAATAGCTCCACGCCCCTAAGTCGATATGTTCGGAAATATTGGTTTTTTTGATCGACTTCTGCGGCTTTCTTGCAAACATGCGTTATCCATTCTTCTTTCCAATTCAGTTGTTGCAAAGGCTCTGCGTTCTGTAGAATTTTAAGAAGGTCACCAACCGAACTTCTACTCATCGGCATCAAGTATTGTATAGTTATCGCTGCTGCGCAATAAAAATCTGTTTTATTCTCTTTATAATCTACAACTTTTTTTAAGTACTCATTTAACACATCTCTCAATAGCTGTTTTAAGATTTCACAACGATTTTGTATACCCTCCGGCACATTTTGTTCAAAAAAGCCTATCAACTCATTCATATAACCTGGAAAAGCAAAACGCTCCGGCTGTAGTTTATTTACACCATTTAAACACCCATATTTGAGCCATTCATTTATGTAATTCGATGTAAGTTTCATATTTTTCCTCCTGTGTAAGTAAATATGTAAGTAAATATGTAAGATTTTACTGGAAATTGGTCTGTATTTCTGCTTTAATATTAGCGTATCTATCGAATGAAGATGTGTTGTTGTTATTCTATCAAACTCTACAACACACTGCAAGGCATTTTCCTCGCAAAAAAAACGCCCGCGACAGAGCGGGCGGTTGTTCAATATTAAAATAAGAATTTTACTGAATATCCAATTCCGGGCGGAGCAACTGTTCAAGCGCAACAATAATTTCCCGCCGACGCGCCGGGGCGATGGTAGCCAGTTTCGCCGCCAGCGCTTTCACATCCGACGGGAAATCAGCGGGGTCAATCAACGACCGTTCAATCACCGGCAGTGGGTCATACCCCGCCATTTGAAGCATTTCATTAGGGTCAACCCCCAACGTCTCCGCCAGGAGTAGGCAAGAGTCTCGATGGGGACGCCGAAAGTGACGGATGAAACCACCCACAGCACCGTGACTCAAGCCCGCCTCAATCGATACCCGGCGCATCGATTTCCCGGAACGCGCTATTAATCTTTGCAAATACTCGCTGAACGCGGCCGCATTATATGTTTTCCGAACCATGGTTCACTTCCTTTCAAATTTATTTCAGATAAGGAGTCTCTTATGTCCATACAACAACAAATCGATAACTTTTGCCGACTGGTGGCACTTGTCATCCGCCGCCTGCTTGAAAACCATCCCACATCCACCCCGGAGGAAAAAAAATGACTAATCAACTGCCCAACCCGCAACTAGTTGCTTTGTATCTGCGCGTTTCGTCCGAGCGCCAAGTCGAGGAAGGTCGCAGCTTGGACAGCCAGCAAGAAGATATGGTACGGCTTTGCCGTAACAACGGTTGGCACGTTACCCAAATCTACCGTGATGAAGGCATCTCCGGTCGCCTCAAAGATCGCCCCGGATTGCAACAAATGCTGCTTGATGCTCAATACGGTAAGTTTGATACCGTTATGGTCTACTATGTCAGCCGCCTCCATCGTAAAGTTGAACATTTCCTGCGTACTATTCACCTGCTCAAAATGACCGGCACAAACTTCATCTCCTATCACGAGAAAATCGACACCACAACCTCGTGGGGCAAACTCACCCTTAATCTCCTGGCTACTTTGGCTGAAATTTACGTGGATAATCTCAGCGAAACCACCAGCCGCGGCAAAAAACAACGCGCCGCCGCCGGGCTGCACAACGGCTCCATCCCCTTCGGCTACTGCAACGGACGCTGCAATGCCTGCACCGACCCCAACGGTGAAGACTATTGCCCCTTTTTCGGTCAAGCCCCCATCGGCGATGGCGATATCGTCGTGCCACATCCCATTGAAAGCGCAGCGGTGAAACTCGCCTTTGAATGGTACAGCACAGGAAATTTCTCCGATGCTGATATTGCCTACAAACTCAATCACCATATATTTTATTTGGATGGCAAGCCCTTCACCTTCCGCCCTAAACGCAAAAAAGGCGACTACAAACGCTTCACCAGACCGTTGCAATTTACCAACGATACCGTCCGCGATATGCTGCGCCGCGCATTTTACACCGGCGTAATTGAGTATCGTGGCGGCGAAGGCGTCGCCGAAGAACGCCGCAAGTTCGCCAAACCGCAAGCCGTATATACCGGCAAACATAAACTATTGATTTCAATAGCACTGTTTGACCAAGCACAACTGGTACGAAAACAACGGGGACGGAGTGCCATCAACGCCCGCAGTGGACGCACCCGCCGCGTCTATCCCCTCGGCGGTCTGCTTTACAGTTACCCAATGCGCAATAAAATGACCTCCGTCACCAATGGCGCCGGCAAACGCTACTACCGCGACCGCGAAAATATCGGCAAATCCAAGCTCGACCGCAACAGCCGGTCTCCCCAACCGATTGTTCTGGCAGAACCGCTGGAAGCCGAGGTGCGCCGCATCCTCGATACCTTCACTATCCCCGAGGTATGGCAATCACAAATCCGAGCCTACCTCGTTTCCGCCGAACACGGTATGGCGGAGATTGAACGTCGCCGACGTCACCTGCACGCCCGCTTCAACCGGATACGCACCGCCTATCTGGATGGTAATCTCAATCACAGCGACTTTGAGCGCCGCAAAGCGCAAATTGACAAAGAAATGGCAACGCTGCTGACGCCCGCACATCTTGATAATGACCGAGTCTCGCACTGGCTCGAACATCCGGCAGAACTTTGGCAATGGCTGACCCCCGCCGAGCAAAAATCGCTCTTCGCCGCAGTCTTCGACCGCGTTTATGTGCAGAATGATCGCATTGTCCGGCTTGTCCCGCATCCGCCGTTCATTTCCCAACTGACCGATGCGGAAGACCGGCTGGTCTTGCCTCGCAATGATGTCGCTGAGGGAGATCTCATCCTGCCCGCTGTTTGACTTTTTTAATCTGTGGGGTATGGTAAGAGACACAAACATCTGTTCCACCCATACCTCACAGGAGGTCTATTATGGCTTTACTTGCCGTCGGCTATTGCCGTGTCTCAACCGATAATCAGGCTGAAACCGGACACTCGCTCGATGCCCAACAGCGGGCAATTAAGGAATACTGCACCCGCAAAGGTTGGCAGTTACAAAAAATCTACACCGACGCCGGTATCTCCGGCACGCTTGATGCCCGCCCCGCACTGGAAACGCTGTTCCGTGATGCCGAGCGGGAACAATTTGAGGTGGTCGTCGTGCACGCCATTGACCGCTTCTACCGTTCGCTGTCGGGCTTGTTGCGCGCCATTGAGCGGTTGGGGCGGCGAAATATTTCTTTCGTTTCGCTGACCGAAAATCTCGACTTCACCACCCCCTGGGGAAAACTCACCCTCGCCGTGCTGGGCACGCTGGCGGAAATTTATATCGACAAACTGCGGGTCGAAACCCGCAAAGGCTTGCTCGAACGCGCCAAAAAAGGACTGCACAACGGCACCATCCCCTTCGGCTACTGCACCGGTTTGTGTTCAACCTGCACCGACCCCAACGGCAAAGACTACTGTCCCCGTTTCGGCAACGCTGATACCGGGGATGGGGTGGTGCTGGTTCCCCATCCCATCGAAGCGATTGCCGTGCGCAGGGCATACAAACAAAGTGTGCTAAACCACGCTTCCGACCGTGATGTCGCCGATTTTCTCAACAAAACCGGTGTGCGCTATAATGGCAAATCAATTGCTTTGCGCCCCAAACGTAAAGCCGCTGACCTGCGGCGGTACGGACCACCGGTCTTTCTCAAAGATTCGGTGCGTGAAATGCTGAAGCGGGTCTTTTATACCGGCGTCGTTCCCTATTACAGCGTCTCTGCCAACGGGGTTAAACGGAAACGGAATGATGCTGCAGCACTCTATCCCGGACAACATCGTGCCATTATCCCGCAAACTTTATTCGACCGCGCGCAAGAAGCACGGCAGATACGGCGCACCGCACCAATTGTGCGCGGGAGAAAACCGGTGACGATCCATCCTCTGACCGGCACATTGCTTTGTGGTAACTGTGACAAATCGATGCATTCCGTAAGCACCGGCGGGCGACGTTATTATCGCTGCGCCACCCGCATTCAACAGCGGGATGCTTGCACACAGCCCACCGTTCACGCCGAAGCTGTCGAAGCGCAACTGGTAACATTCTTTCGCCACTTGCAATGGCCGACGCACTGGCCCGACCGGCTCATCCCGGATATACTCTCGTCTACTGCGCAAAAAGAAACCTACCGGTCACTGCAAGAAAAAATGGTGCGGGCAAAGAATCTATTCATCGAAGGAGACCTCTCACGCACCGAATATGAACGACATCGCTCACTCTACCGAGAACAACTTGCTTGTAATTTGACAACTATCCAACCGGATGCTATATTGGCTTCATACCACTTGGCGAAAAATCTCCCGGCTCTTTGGGCAACCGCCAAGGAAAACAGTTTAAAAAGAAAATTGCCCCTAGCATTGCTAGAGGCAATCACAATCCAAGGGCATACGCTTAACGGGCTGCAACCTAATAGCGTATTTTACCCTTTGTTGAAACACACATGTTCCTTCCGGCAAGAAGGACAGTGTCACAGCGGGAGCGACGGGACTCGAACCCGCGATCTTCGGCTTGACAGGCCGATATGTTAACCAACTACACCACGCCCCCACATCTATATTCCTTTGTTAAAACGAGCCTTCACACCTCGCTCAACTGGCGGAAAGTTTAACACAATCCGTTTTTTTGAGCAAATCCTCACTCCCAATTAATTCTGCTTATGACCACCACACGCACCGGCGAGAACAGGTTGCTTCGTGCGTGGTTTTTTGTCCCCCTCACAAAATAGGCGGCGTAATTACCGCAATAACCCGCAATAGTTCCTCCCCCACAGCTGCCATCCGGCGCAACATCGGACTGTCAAAATACGCCGAATCCCCCTTTTCCAGCACGTATACTTCATCCCCCAATTGAATTTCCAAGGTCCCCTGCAATACATACAAAAATTCTTCCGTGTATTGCTTGAGCGGTGTCGCAAAGTTTTCGCCGTTTGGCTCTTGCTCAAACAACAACGCTTCCATTTTATGGTACAAACTGGGCGAAAGTAATTTATACACATGATTCGACGATTCATCGGTGAGGGTGAGCTGCTGGTTGTGCCGCACAATCGGGCTTCTGTTGTAGGGTTCCAGTAAAAAATAAAATACCGGCACTTCCAATGCATCGCTAATTTTACGCAACGATTCAATGGACGGACTACTCTGGTCCCGTTCTATCAGGCTCAGAAAACTCGATGTTAAACCGACCGCATCAGCCAATTCACGCAAGCTTAAATCCAGCTCTTTGCGCCGCGCTCTAATTCTTTCTCCAAGTCGCATACTCTCCCCACTACTATTGATATGGTGTTACAATCTGATAGGATGTATGATATTATACCACACTTTTCCCGTTTCAATCAATTTATGCTCGATTTTCTTCGCCTATATCAACAAATACTTGACACGCATAACGTTTCGTGCTATGTTACATATGTTCAAAATAGACGACACCTCACCATCAATATACTACATACGAATAGCGTGAAACGCAATTACTGCACACGCTCCGGCTAACTGATACAGCTTCGTTACCCCACTGTTATCTCGTTGAGCTGTTATTGCGTTTCAATGTTTATTATGGAAATTCATACGAGGAGGTATGCCTGCCCAAAACCTTCAAAGCGAACTTGCTATATCTTTGACAGCATTTTGTTTCTGCTTTAGAATTATGCATCATTGTGAAAAATCACCCGTCACACGTTTTCAATTCAACGGTTGAATTGCACGTTGTTTTAAAGATACAATCTTTTTTCATCGTTGCCAATGCTCCACCAAATTAATTTGTTAAAGGAGACACTCCATGAAATTCATTGATTTGACTATCCCCCTCGGTATTGGAACCCCTGCTTGGCCCACCTATGAGCCGCTCCAAGTGAAGTATTTCAAGCGACTCGCTCCCAATGGCGCAAATGGACAACTTGTCACCCACAGTAATCACGTCGGCACCCACCTTGATGGCGAAATTCATTTTTACACCCCCGGCAAAGACATCGCCAACCTCGACTTCGACTTTCTGGCGGGCGAAGCCGCCATTGTTGACCTGAGCGACATCTGCGGTGATTATGACATCTACACCCCCGAAATGATTGAGGAACGCGTAGAAGTCAAAGAAAACGACATCCTCATCATCCACACCGGCTATCATCACTTCGGCTGGGACCAACCTTACGGGAACGAAGTACGATACATGGTCATGCACCCCGGTCCCGATGCCCGTTTCGCCAAATGGCTGGAAGAAAAGAAAATTAAATGGGTGGGCGTGGATTGCGGCAGCGCCGACCATCCTATGAACACCAAAATCCGCGACTGGATGCCCGCCCAAGCTGAACAGGCGGACGCCCATATGCGCGAAAAGTACGGCAAATCCCTGCCCGAAGTTTTCACCCCCGACATGTACCAAATGATGCACCTGTGGATGTTCCCCAAAGGCATCATCCATGCGGAATGCGTCGGCGGCGACATTGACCTGCTGGTGAACCGCCGCGTGCAGGTGGCGTGTTTCCCGTGGCGATTCGTGGACGGTGAATCAAGCATCGCCCGCATTGTGGCGATGGTTGACGATGACGAATACGAAGCGCTGATGAAGAAAAAAGAAAGTATGCCCAAAACCAAATTCGGCGACTGCTACGACCCCGAACACGTCAAACGGCTCGGTGGGCGCGGCAGAACCTATTAAAGGGAGCCTCTGATGACTGTTACCAAGGTTGAAATTCGCTCCGGGGCATATTATGATTCGGTGGTGCTGATGTTGCTACAGCGCGCACTGTCAGAAGTGCCCGGCGTGATTGATGCCGGGGTGGTGATGGGCACAGATGCCAACAAAGATGTGCTGGCACAAAGCAACGTGCTCACCACCGAAGGCAAAGCCGCCAACCCCGATGACATGCTCATTGTGGTCAAAGCAGAAGATGACGCCGCCGCCGATGCCGCGCTGGCGCAGGTTGATGACCTGCTCGCCAAACGGAGTGGCGGCGGTGTGGAAGCGGAATACATGCCCAAAAGCATCGAAGCCGCCGTAGACATGCTCCCCCATTCGCAATGGGTGTTGATTTCCGTACCCGGACGATACGCCGCCGGCGTGGCGCGGCAAGCGTTGCAGCACAACCGGCATGTATTTTTATACAGCGATAACGTCTCGCTGGATGATGAAATTTCGTTGAAAAAAGAAGCCGCCGCCAAAGGACTGCTGGTGATGGGTCCTGATTGCGGCACTGCCATTGTGAACGGCATCGGATTGGGCTTCGCCAATCGCGTGCGACGCGGAGCCATCGGCGTGGTTGCCGCCAGCGGAACCGGATTGCAGCAAACCACCGCCCGCATCCACCAAATGGGTGGCGGCATCACCCATGCGCTCGGCACGGGCGGACGCGATTTGAAAGAAGCCGTCGGCGCGATTACCGCTCGCCAGGGGCTGCAACTGCTCATCGACGACCCCGACACCTCGGTGATTGTGCTGGTCTCCAAACCACCCGCGCCATCGGTGGCGGAAAAACTGTTGCAACTGGCGCGCTCCACAGAAAAACCGGTGGTGGTCGATTTTATCGGCTACACCCCACCCGCCCGTCGTATGGACAACCTGTATTTCGTTTCCACCTTTGATGAAGCCGCAGAACTGTCGGTCTCGCTGATGGAAAATCCCCCCGCCGATGAACCGCTCCCCCTCGACAAATTCGCCGCAGGGCAAAAATATCTGCGCGGGCTTTTCTCCGGCGGCACCCTCGCCTTTGAAGCGCAACTCATCCTGAAAGATTACCTGCCCAACGTCCTCTCAAACGCGCCGCTGGATTCCTCTTTTAAAATGAAAGACGCGCTGGTTAGTGAGGGAAATTGCATCATAGACCTGGGCGAAGATGAATTCACCGTGGGGCGATTGCACCCCATGATGGACAACGATTTGCGCATTCGCCGCCTGCTGAAAGAGGCAGAAGATGCGGCAGTGGCGGTGATTCTGCTGGACGTGGTGCTGGGCGACGGCGCACATATGAACCCCGCCGGGGAACTCGCGCCCGCCATCGCGCAGGCGAAACAAATCGCCGCCGATGCCGGACGGCATCTGGAAGTGGTCGCGGTGGTGGTTGGCACGGATGAAGACCCGCAAGGCATGGACGCCCAAATCGCCATGCTGAAAGACGCGGGCGCGCACGTGGACACCAGCAACGACGCCGCCACACGCTACGTCGGCAGACTCATCCGCGCGCTCAACCCTGCCGAAACAGCCACCGCCGACGCGCTCCCAGCCGTTGACGGCTCCTTCCTTTCGCAACCCGT
>JAJRSQ010000344.1 GCA_024278725.1 Chloroflexota bacterium | reverse complement strand
TATCGGCGGCGATGGCGGCTTTGAAGCCCAGCCGGGCGAATTTTTTGACGTAGGGCAGGGTTGCGGCAACCAGTCCGTGCGTGCTGGTGCGAGGAACCGCGCCGGGCATATTCGCCACGCCGTAATGCAGCACCCCGTCCACAAAATAGATGGGGTCGGAGTGGGTGGTGGCGTGGGTGGTTTCGACGCATCCGCCCTGATCCACCGCCACATCCACAATGACGCTCCCTTTTTTCATGGTAGCAATCATATCGCGGGTGACGAGTTTCGGAGCTTTCGCGCCTTTCACCAGCACCCCGCCGATGACCAAATCGGCTTTTTTCACCGCGTCGGCGATGTGTACCGGCGACGAAATCCAGGTGACGAACCGCCCGTGCAGGGCTTCGCTCAGTTGGCGCAGGCGCGCCAGATTGATGTCCAGCAGCGTGACCGATGCGCCCATCCCCAGCGCCATCTGCGCGGCATTCGTCCCGACAATTCCCCCGCCGATGACCACCACGTTGGCGGGTTTCACGCCGGTGATGCCGCCCAGCAGTTTTCCGCGCCCCCCTTCAAACCGTTCCAGATATTGCGCCCCAATTTGAATGGACATTCGCCCCGCAACTTCGCTCATCGGAATGAGCAGGGGCAAACTGCCGTCGGGCAATTCGACGGTTTCATACGCCACGCCGGTGACGCCGCTGTTCAGCATCGCTTTGGTGAGTTTTTCATTGGCGGCAAGGTGCAGGTAGGTGAAGAGCAACAGGTCGGGGCGCAGGAATTGGTATTCATCCGGCAGGGGTTCTTTCACTTTGATGACCATTTCTGCTTGCCAGGCTTCATTGCGGGAAACAATTTTTGCCCCGGCGCGGATATAATCATCATCTGAAAAATGGCTGCCTTCACCGGCGTTGGTTTCCACCAGCACGGTGTGTCCGGCGTTCACCAGTTCATGGGTTCCGGCGGGGGTCATGGCTATGCGGTATTCGTTATCTTTTATTTCTTTCGGTACACCAATGATCATCGTTGATCTCCTTTTTGAAACAATTACCCAATGTGCGACTCTTTTCAAAATCAACCAAAATAGAACACGGATTAAACTGATTTTCGCTGATTTTTCAAAAAATTATCGGTGAAAATCCGGAAAATCTGCGCCATCTGCGTTCCATTTTAGCATTTTCCGAGGCGTTGCACATCAGGTGTAATTATAATTTATCCGCCCAAGTAGGCTTCTTTTACGGCGGGATTGGCGAGTAATTCGGCGGAATCACCTTCCAGCACAATTTGCCCGCTTTCCAGCACGTAACCCCGTTGAGCGAATTTCAACGCAAGCCGAGCGTTTTGCTCTACCAAAAGAATGGTGGTGCCCTCTTCATTGATTTTTTTCAGCGCATCGAACATGTCCATCATCAGCAGGGGCGCCAGCCCCATCGACGGTTCATCCAGCAGCATAATTTCTCTGCCGCTGATGAAAGCGCGACCCACCGCCAGCATTTGCTGTTCCCCGCCGCTGAGCGTTTCCGCTTTTTGCCATTTCCGCTCTTCCAAACGGGGGAAAACGGAGAAGACCCACGCCATATCATCCTGAATGGCGGCGCGGTCTTTTCTGGCAAATGCAGACAGCACCAGATTTTCTTTTACGGTTAAATTGCCGAAGATGTGTCTGCCTTCCGGGACATGCGAAATGCCCAGTTCGCTGACGATTTTATCGGCGGGATAGTTTACCAGATTTTTACCATTATAGATAATTTCCGACCCCGCATCCGCCTTCACCATGCTGGAAATGGCGCGCAAAGTGGTGGTTTTGCCCGCGCCATTCGCACCGATGATACAGACGATTTCGCCCTTTTGAATGTTGAACGAAATGCCGTGCAGGGCTGTGATTTTTCCATATGAAACGCGAAGATTTTTTACGGATAGCATCAGGTGTCCAAGTCCTTCCCCAAATACGCTTCAATCACCAGCGGGTTGTTTTGGATTTCATCGGGCGTACCTTCGGCAATCACTTCGCCGAAGACCAGCGTTTGCACCCGGTCGCACAGTTCCATCACAAATTTCATGCGATGTTCAATCAAGAAAATCGCCACGCCCAATTCCGAATGGACGTGCCGGATGATAGCCATCATTTCCTTCAATTCTTCCGGATTCATCCCGGCGGTGGGTTCATCCAAAAACAGGATTTTCGGGTTGGTTGCCAGCGCGCGCGCCATTTCAATGCGGCGCAGAATGCCATAGGGCAAATTGGTGACGTTTTGGTCGGCGAATTTATCTGCCCCCACTAATTGTAGCAGATGGTAGCTTTTTTCTTCAATTTCCGCTTCCTGTTTTTGCCGCAACGCCGTGCCGAAGAATGCACCCACCAAACCATAGGTGATGTGCGCGTAACTCGCCATGTTGATGTGTTCCAGCACCGACATGTGCCGCCACAGACGCAGGTTTTGAAAGGTGCGTCCGATGCCCATCGCGGCGATTTCATGCGGCGATTTGCCGATGAGGCTCACGCCGTTGAGGGTGGCTTCGCCTTCAGTGGGGGTGTGAACGCCGGTGAGCAGGTTGAAGATGGTGCTTTTTCCTGCGCCGTTGGGTCCAATCAATCCCCGAATTTCGCCCGGTTCAATGGAGAGGTTGTAATTGTAAACGGCGCGCAACCCCCCAAAGTAATGCGTCATATTTTGAACGTGTAACAGTGTCATAAATCACCTCGGTTTCCGGTTATTCTTTGGGCGCAATAATTTGATGCACGTCAAATTCTTTGAACGCCACCAGACCGGTGGGGCGGAAAATCATAATCAGTATCAGCAGAACGGGGATGATGATCCATTTGAATATTTCCAGCGGGCGCAATGCTTCGCTGAGCAGGTTGAACCCCACCGCGCCGACGATGGAGCCGTAGACGGAGTTCAAGCCGCCAAAGTACACCATCGCCAGCACTTCCGCCAGTTTTTGAATGCCGAAGGTGCTGGGATTCACGTAGCGCAAAACGTGGGCGAACAATCCGCCGCCCACACCTGCCCAGAATGCCGAGAACATGAACGCGACCATTTTGGTGCGGCGGGTGTTGACGGTCATCGCGTCGGCGGCGATTTCATCGTCGCGCACGGCGTTCAGCGCTTTGCCCATGGTGGAGCGCACAAAGTTGTTGATAACCCACACGCCGACCACCACCCAGATGAAGACGGTGGGCAGGTTCGCCCAGTCGGGTTGGCTGCTGAGTCCGCGCGGTCCGCCGACAAATTCCAGATTTTCGATAAAACTTTTGATGATGAAGGTGAACGCCAGTGAAATGATGGCGAGATAATCGCCCCGGGTGCGGAACGACGGAATGGCAACCACCAGCGAGCCGATGGCGGCGATGATGCCGCCCAAAATCAGGCTGAACGGGAAGATAATCCAGCCCCAATTGCCGGTGAAGACCGCCGGACCAAAGAGGTTGTCGTTGACAAACAGGGAGACGGTGACCGCCGATGCCCCGTATGCGCCCAGCGCCAGAAATCCGGGATGCGAGCAGGAGAATTCGCCCATGTAGCCGTTGATGACGTTCAGGCTGAGGGTTATCAGCACGGAAATGAGGGTGAGCCGCAGCACCAGATTTCGGTAGTCATTGATATTCCCCCAGATTTGCAGGGTGGCATAAAGTAGCACCAAATGAACAACGGTGGATACCAGCATCGGGTATCGCAATAATTCCGCGGCGAGTTTGTTGCCCAATTTGGTGGTCAGGCGCGCAATCAGCCCGATGGGCAGAATGTATATCAGCAAAACGTAAACGATGACGCCGGGGATGAGGAGCGGGGCTTTGAGAATAATTACCAGTCCAAACAATACCGGCACTTTCCCCAAACCCAGCATAAAGGCAAGGGGTCTGCCGACGAGCTGTTCCAGAATGGCGGCAACCAGCGCGCCGGTGAGCCAACTGAGCATCGCCACGCGGGTGTATGGTTGCCAGAATGTTGCCAGCCGACGTTTGGTCGGTGCAGTGAAAGAATCTGTTTTTACAGCCATAGGTCATCCTTTTATGAAAGCACGGGGCTGTTACAGCCGAAGCCGTGCGCTGTATGCTTCGCCAAAAAGTCCGTGTGGACGGAAGGTGAGAATTACCAGAATGATGGAATATGCGATGAGGTCTCGGAAGGTGGATGGGAAGATGGTGGCGGTGAAAATTTCGATGAAACCAAGCAGGAATCCGGCGAACGCCGCGCCCAGAATTGAGCCGCGCCCGCCCAAAATGGCGGCAACAAAGGCTTTCCAGCCGATGAGAATACCCATGTACGGGTCGAGAATGGGATATGCCACGCCATACAAAACGCCGGCGGCGGCAGCCAATGCCGAGCCTAAGCCGAAGGTCAGCGCGGCAATGCGGTTGATGGGCACGCCCATAAGCGGAATGATGGCGAAATCGTATGCCATGGCTCGCATTGCCATCCCCCATTTGGTGCGGGTGATGAATAGATGCAGCACCAGCATCAGAAAGAGGGCGACGGCGACAATCATAATCTTTTTGTTGGTGACGGCTACGCCGCCGATGGTATAGGTTTGGGTTTCGATGAGCGAGGGGAAGCTGAGCCGTTGTGCGCCGAGAATTGCCAGGTTGCCCGTTTCCAGAATGATGCCAATCATCAATCCGGTGATGGCGGCAGAGGCGCGCGGGGCGTCCCTCAGGGGACGATACCCGATGCGCTCAACCAGCACGCCGACGATGGAATTGAGCGCCATCGCAATGAGAACGGTGAGCAGCAGCACCAGCCAGTTCGGGATTGCTAAAATCCCCATCGTTGCCAATGAGAGCAATCCGGCGGCAACAAAAAAGCCGAGATACGCGCCCACCATGAAAATATCGCCATGGGCAAAGTTGAAGAGCATTAAAATGCCATACACCATTGAATACCCCAGAGCAATGAGCGCGTAAAAGCTGCCCCATTGCAGGGCATTCACAATATTTTGGAAGAAAGAGTCCATCCTTTTTGCTCCTGTTATGTCGGGGGGCGATTCGATGGCGCTGAACCGCCCCCGTTTTTTGGATGCAAATGATTTTATCGCCCCGTGTTTTTGGGCGCGATTAAAAGGTTTGTGGCATTACGGGCAGGCAGATTTGTAGAATTCAAATTCGCCCGCATCGCTGATTTTGACGATGACCGCGCATTTTGTGGGGTCGCCCTGTTCGTCGAAAGTCATATCGCCGGTGATGCCGGGGAAGTTTTTGATGTTTGCCAGTGCGTCACGGACGCATTGGCGGTCTTTGCCGAGGTCGCCGGTGATGGAACCGCAATCTTGAATGGCTTGTTTCAGCAGGTTGAGGCTGTCCCACGTCAGCGCGCCCACGTCGTCGGGCACGTAACCGTATTTGGCGTTGTAGCGGTCGATGAATTCTTTGGTTGCGCCGGTTGCGCCGGCGGCGGCGTAGTGGGTGCTGAAGAATGAGCCGTAGCAGTCGGAGCCGCAGAGTTTCACGGTTTCCGCCGAACCCCAGCTATCGCTGCCGATGATGGGACCCGTCCAGCCGAGTTCGTGCGCTTGTTGCACAATCAACGCCACTTCATTGTAATATTGCGGGGTGAACAGCACTTCCGCGCCGGAGTTGATGATTTTGGTGAGCTGGGCGCTGAAGTCGGTATCTTTGGTGGTGAAGCTTTCAAACGCTACCACCGAGCCGGCGCCGTGCAAATCTTCCCACGATTTTTTGAACACGTCTGCCAAACCTTTGGGGTAATCGCTGGCAACGTCATACAGCACGGCGGCTTTGGTGAAGCCGAATTCGTCGGAGATGAATTTCGCATCCACAACCCCCTGGAACGGGTCAAGGAATGCCGCGCGGAAAACCCACGGGCGGTTGAGGGTGGTGTTCGGATTGGTTGACCACGGACTCACCATCGGGGTTTTGTAGTTGTTGGCGACTTCACCGGCGGGAACGGCTTGCTTGGATGATTGCGGACCGACAATCGCCAGCACTTCATCCTGCGTGATGAGCTTGGTGTTGGCTTTGGTGGCGGAATCGGCTTTGGATTCGTTATCCTCAATCACCAATTCGACCTGATATTTTTTGCCGCCAACTTCCAGCCCACCGGCTTTGTTGATGTCATCCAGCCACATTTCGGCGGCGAATTTTGTGCCTTCGCCCACTTTGGGGATGTCGCCGGTGAGGGGGGCATTAATGCCGATTTTGATGGTTTGCGGACCGGACGAACCACAGGCGGTGATTGCAACCGTGGCAATCAATAACAATGCAATCAGTAACAACAGATGAGATTTTCTCATGTTAATCCTCTCTTTTGCGTCGCTAAAAACCTTTCCATACTCCTCATGAGGGGGACTAAAAAGCAACCTTGTGTTGGCGGCATCACCTCCTTTTCGGGGAAAACTCAATGTTTTTTTCAAATAAAACACCAATACTGAAACCCGGTCAATTAAAATAGACAAGCGGGCTAAAAAACACGATATTCAACATATATGGATGGTCACTGACTGCGTTGTCGGTGCATTCAACATTGGAGTTGATTAAATATTGTTTGATGATATTATAACCCTATGAAGATGTCAAATAATCATTGTAATCAACCGCGCGTGGAGAGACGATGATGCAAACCACAGCAAATTTTCTGACTTGGGCGGAAATTGATTTGGACGCGATTGTGCATAATTTGCATGCCCTGAAAGCCCATGTGGGGCGGGATGTGCAAACGGTGGCGGTGGTCAAAGCGAATGCCTACGGGCATGGCGCCATTCCGGTGGCAAAAACCGCGTTGACGGCGGGCGCGGATTGGCTCGCGGTCAATCGGGTGGCGGAAGGGGTGGCGCTGCGCACCGCGAGAATCGACGCACGGATTTTGGCGCTGGGCTATTGCCTCCCCTCCGAGGCGGAAGTGGCGGTGGCGCACCGCATCACGCCGACCGTCACCACGATGGCAACGGCGCGCGCGCTGGCAGTCGCGGCGGCATCCGCGCCTCAGCCGTTTCCCATCCACATTAAAATTGATACCGGCATGGGGCGATTGGGGCTGTTGCCGGAAGAGGCGGTGGCATTTGTGCGGGCGGTGCGGGCGTTGCCCGGCTTGCGCGTCGAGGGAATTTTCTCGCATTTCGCGGTGGCGGATGAATCCGATACCACTTTCAGCGCCCGTCAGCACCGCGTTTTCGGGGAAGTGGTACGCGCCATTGAGCATGACAGCGGCGAGATTCCCATCAAACATTTGGCAAACAGCGCGGCGACGATGGCATTTTCCCCCGCGCATTTTCAGATGGTGCGGTTGGGGATTGCCCTGTATGGCTTGCCGCCGTCGCAGGCGATTGATTGGGCGGTTGACCTGCGCCCGGCAATGACGCTGAAAACGCGGATTGCGCGGGTGCGCACCCTGCCCGCCGGGGCATCGGTGGGGTATGGCAGAACGTTCATCGCCGCCGCGCCCACGCCGATTGCGCTGGCGG
>JAJRSQ010000343.1 GCA_024278725.1 Chloroflexota bacterium | reverse complement strand
CCCTGCCTGCCCCCGGTGACTTGGGCATCGAAAACGCCGCTTACGTGAACGGCTTGGCGGAAGCCGTGGGCGAATTGCGGCGTTTCGCGCTTGATGCGCTGCGGCGCGGCGAGATTGCCGCCAGTGAACGCGCCCTCGACCTGATGGATGAAATTTACACCCAGCTCATCACGGTGGATTTCCCGTCTGCCATCACCCGCGATTTGCGCCGCAAAACCGACATTGCGCGCAGTATTCTGGAACGCACGCGCGGCGATGTGACCACGGCTATCCGGCAGGAAGCGATGAAAAAAGCGTTAGCCACCTTTGAAGAACGGGTTGCCACATCAAGCTGATTTTTGTGTATTTTCGAGTAACTTTTTTATCGGGGCATATGAAAAACGATGGATACGACTGGGACCCAACAACGCCAGCGCTCGCCGGTGCTGTTTGGTCCCGTATCCTTTGTGGCGTTCAAACCCGTAATCGGGATAACGATTCGCCAGCATCACCATGAGCCGGTCGCGGGTAACTTTTGCGATAATCGAAGCCGCCGCGACGCTCAAAGAAATGGATTCGGCTTTGAAAAACACCGCTTGCGGCACGCGAATGGTGGGTAACGGCACGGCATCAATCAGCAGATGATGCGGCGCGGGCGACAACCGGTCAATCGCGCGACGCATCGCTCGCCGGGTGGCGGCAATGATGTTGATGCGGTCAATGCACTGTGGCGCGGTAACGCCCACCCCAACGGCGCGCGCGTGCGTCAGAATCACCTCGAAGGCGGCATCACGCTGGCGGGGTGTCATCTTTTTTGAATCTCGGATGGCGTGTAATTTTTGGGGGAGCGTCGGGTCGTCCAGAGGGAATATCACCGCGGCGGCGACCACCGGTCCCGCCCATGCGCCGCGTCCGGCTTCGTCCAGCCCGGCGACAAAAGAAAAGCCCTGTGCGAACAGGGCTAATTCTTTTTTAAATGATGGTTTCGGGGCGGGTGAAAGATGATTGCTCATTGTCGCCACCGGGGTTGAAATTAATAAACCCGTTTTTCTCGCAGGCGTGCCGCTTTACCGCTGCGGCTGCGCAGGAAATAAAGTTTCGAGCGGCGGACATGGGCATGGCGCAACACTTCAACTTTATCAATGCGCGGGGAGTGAAGCATAAATTTGCGTTCAACACCAACGCCACCGGCGGCAATTCGACGGACAGTGATGGTACTGTTGACGCCACTGCCACCTTTTGCGATAACAACACCCTGGAAAACCTGCACGCGCTCATTTTTCCCTTCAACAATGCGGACGTGAACTTTAACGGTATCACCAACCAAAATGTTGGGCAGGTCTTCTTTCAAATTTTCTACTGATTTCAAAAGTTCAACTGCGTTAGCCATAATTCTCACTCTTAATTACAAAAGTTTCATCAATTTCATCTACAAATCACAAAAATTGATTTTATCATGCGGGTGCGTTGTGCGCAAATGCCGGACAGTGCCGTCGCTTAATCGGTTTTTGAAGATGACTTTTCAGCGGTGGTTGTTTTTTCAGACGCAGACTTTTCTGCCCCGGATTTTCCCGTGCCGTTTTTGGCTTTCTTGCCGTTTCCGTTGGTGTAACTTTTATTCCCGTTTTTATTGTCGGTCACATAAAAACCGGAGCCTTTGAAGATGATACCCACCGGATTGATGACCCGTTGTATCGCCCCGCCACATTCGGGGCAGGTGGTCAGGGGGTCATCCGTGAATCGTTGGCGAACATCAAAACGGTGGTCGCAGTGTTTGCAAGCATATTGATAAGTTGGCATAGCGTGAATACTCCATCTTCCGAGAAAATAAAAGCCTTTCGTAACAAAATACACGGCGCTTTTCAAAGCAGGAATTTTACTCCAACTTCCGGCAACATGCAACTCAATGACCTTAAAACGCCGCTGTATTCATTAATATCACAAAAAGATAAATATGTGGTAAACGAAACGTTAAAAATGCATTAGATTTTCTCGCCGCGTCCGAATATTCCTCAATTTGACTCTCTTCGCCGCAGAGGCTACCATAGCGTACAGAAATTTATAATATGAAGCAGGAACGATTATGGCTGTCAGAAAAATTTTATACGCAAGTGACCCGAAACTGCGCCAGAAAGCAAAAAAAGTGAAAGTTTTTGGTCCGCAACTGAAAAAACTCGCCAATGATATGATTGAAACCATGCATGAAGCGAACGGGGTCGGGCTTGCCGGTCCGCAGATTGGGGTGATGCAGCGCATCTTTGTGGCGGAAATCCCGGAAGAGGAAGATAATCCGCTCAGTGGCAAACCGTGGGTGATGATTAATCCGGAAATCGTCAAACGGACAGTTGAAATGGAAGAAGGGCAGGAAGGATGCCTCTCTATTCCGGGCTGGGTGGGATTGGTCAATCGGCATTACGGCGTGGAAATCAAAGCGCGCACCGTCTCCGGCAAACCGATAAAAATGAAGGTGACCGGTTTTCTGGCGCGGGTGTTCCAGCACGAATACGACCATCTGGACGGCATTTTGTTTGTTGACCACATCTCCGACCCGGAAAAACTTTGGCGGTTGGACGCGGAAGAAGAAGATGATGACGATGTTTATGTCTTTGAAGAAATAGAATCACTGACGGCATAAAGACGATTTTCTTCCTTCAACCCAACCTATGCGCGATACTCCGGGTGTTTCATCCCCCGGCGAAGCAGGTTGGGTTTTCTTTTTCCCATCGGTTCACCGAAAATGCATAAAAGAGCGCAAAAACACGGCTTCCGCGCGTGAAGCTGCTTGATGAAACATATCACCTATTTGGAACGTTATTTTGACACAGTTATACCATCGTGATAGAATGAACGACCGTGACGGATAAGTCACATTAATCCAAAATAAGGACATGGTAACGAGCGATGCCTGCTGATTATCTCCCCATATTGATAATGTTGGTTGTAGCCGCGCTGTTCGCCCTTGTGGCATTAATTGTCCCGTATTATATGGGTCCCCGCAATCCCTCCACTTCTAAATCCGATACTTACGAATCCGGAAAACTCCCCTTCGGCACTGCCCGCCGACAAGTTCCGATACATTATTATATGGTCGCCATGCTCTTTATGATGTTTGATATTGAGGTGATCTTCTTTTACCCGTGGGCAGTCATCTTCAGGCAATTGAAAATTTTCGGCTTGATTGAGATGGGCGTCTTTGTGGCGATTCTGCTGGTCGGGTATGTTTATATTTGGAAAAAAGGAGCGCTGGAATGGGATTAGACCTCAATAAAGAGTTTTCGATAACCCCGGCTGCCCCGCAGGAAAAAGACGGTGCGATGGGATTTGTGATGACCAACCTCTCGGAATTGGTGGGGTGGGGGCGCAAATACTCACTGCACCCGTTGCTGTTTGGATTGGCATGCTGCGCCATCGAGCAAATTTCAGCGGGGATGTCCCGTTTTGATATTGCCAGATTCGGCGCAGAGGTATTCCGCGCCAGTCCCCGTCAGGCAGACCTGCTCATCATTTCCGGGCGAGTGAGCAACAAAATGGCGCCGGTGGTGCGCCGTCTGTACGACCAAATGCTGGAACCGAAATGGGTCATCGCAATGGGTGATTGCGCTTCTTGCGGCGGTCCCTTCAGTAATTACGCCATCGTGCAGGGTGTGGACAAAATCATCCCCGTGGACGTTTATGTGCCCGGATGCCCGCCCCGTCCCGAGGCGTTATTTTATGCCATCACACGCTTGCAAGACAAAGTTCAGAAGTTTGGCATTGGTGAACGAAAAGGGTAATTCCACAACTTATTTCAATTGTGTCGAGGACTGATGACTGACCTCACGTATGATAAACTCAAGGCAAATTTCCCGGATGCAGTGTTGGGAAAAGAAACATTTCGAGACGAAACGACCATCACGGTTGATGCCGCGCAACTTTTGAAGGTATCCAAATTCCTGCGCGACGACCCCGAATTGCGCTTCAATCTGCTGTTGGATGTGTACGGGGTTGACCGCCGCGACTTGGGCGCTTCGCCGCGATTTGCAACCAGTTACGAATTGTACTCCATCCCCCACAACCGTCGGGTGCGCATTGAAGCGCCGCTGGCAGACCCCGCCGAAAACGGCAAAAAAGACACACTGCCCGCCATCGATTCAGTGACCGGGGTGTGGGGAACCGCCAATTGGCTGGAACGCGAAACCTACGACCTGATGGGGATTGAATTCAAGGGGCATCCGTGGTTGCACCGAATTTTACTCCCCCAGAATTGGGTGGGGCATCCCCTCCGCAAAGATTACCCCATCGGCGGCGAGCCGGTGAACTTCACCGCCGACCGCGATAATCCCCGTTTTGCCCATCTGGGCAAACAAATTATGGACACGCCCACTTTCCACAGTGAGCTGGAAGACATGGACGCCGAGGGGCATTTGGTCGTCAACATGGGTCCTCAGCACCCGGCGACGCACGGCGTGTTGCGCCTCGCGGTGGAGTTGGACGGCGAGCGGGTCATCAGTTGTAAACCCGAAGTGGGTTATCTTCATTCCGGCTTCGAGAAAACCGGCGAATCAAAACGGTACGAAAAGTTCATCCCCTATTGCGACCGGCTGGATTACGTTTCCACTATGAGCAACAATCTGGCGTATGTGCTGGCGGTTGAAAAACTGATGGACGTGGATGTGCCGAAGCATGCACAATACGCCCGCGTTATTCTGGTGGAATTGCAGCGCATCGCCAGCCATATGGTGTGGCTGGGCACACATGCCATGGACGTGAGCGGCACCATCCACGCCCTGCTGATGTATGCCTTCTACTGGCGCGAACAAATTCTGGACATCTTTGAGATGGTTTGCGGCGCGCGGATGACCACCAGCTATTTCAGCGTCGGGGGATTGCGTTGGGCGCTGCCCGGCGCATTCGAAGATTCCGTGCGGCACTTCCTGAAGGGTTTCCCTGAGGTGATAAAAGATTTTGAAACCATGCTCACCGACAACCCGGTGTGGCGCACCCGGCTGGAAGGCGTCGGCGTTTTGACCGCCGAACAAGCCATTGATTTGGGTGTGACCGGTCCGCTGTTGCGGGCGGCGGGCACGGGCTTCGACCTGCGCAAAGCGCAGCCCTATTCCAGCTACGATGAATTTGATTTCGATATTCCCACCGCAACCGAAGCCGACAGCTATGCCCGCTACAAAGTGCGCATGGCGGAACTGTGGCAGAGCATGCGCATCATTGAACAGGGCTTGGCGAAGCTGGGCAAGGGTCCCCACCGCACGGCTGACCGCAAAGTTGCCCTGCCCCCGCGCGAAGAAATTTCCACCAGCATGGAAGCCCTCATCCACCATTTCAAACTGGTGACGGAAGGATACAAACCCCCGGTGGGGCGGTTGTATGGCATCGCCGAGAATCCCAAAGGCATTTTGGGCTTCGGAATCATCAGCGATGGCACTGCGAACCCGTATCGTCTGCGGGTGCGGGGTCCGTCCTTCGTGAACCTGCAAGCCACCGACCTGATGGCGCGGCAGGGATTATTGTCGGACATTGTGACCGTTGTGGGGTCTATTGACATCGTTTTGGGTGAAGTTGACCGATAACCGGCGGTGAATCATTCTAATTTTTCTGACCTGGAGCCATTATGTGGTCTGACGTTGAACAAAAAGAACTTGAAGAAATCCTGAAGAAATATCCGACCAAACGCTCGGCACTGTTGCCCGCGCTGTATTTGGCGCAGCGCGAAAAAAACTGGCTGGATGATGATGATATTCTGGCGGTGGCGGAAGCGTTGGAAGTCCCCGTCACCGATGTGCAGGCAGTGATTGGGTTTTATACCCTCTTCCGACGCGAGCCGACGGGCAAGCACATGATTCACGTTTGCACCGATTTGCCGTGCGCATTGCGTGGCGCGGAAGATTTTTACGCGCGGCTCACCCGGCGGCTCGGATTGCCGTCGGAGGGCGGCACCACCGCCGACGGATTGTTCACGCTGGAAGCCGTGCCATGTTTGGCGGCGTGCGACAAAGCGCCGATGTGTCAGATTGATTTGCAGTATTATGAAAATTTGACCGATGAGATGATAGATACTGTGCTGGCGCAGTTCCGGGCGGAAGCACAGCAGGAATCTGGGGCATAAAAAGGATCGGTACATGGCGAACGAATACTTGAAAGAACACATTCTGCTCCGGCACAAAGATATTCCCAACATCGGCGATATTGATGTGTATATAGCTGACAACGGGTATGTGGGCTTGAAAAAAGTGCTGGAATCCATGCCACCGGCGGACGTGATTGAAACCGTCAAAGCCGCCGGACTGCGCGGACGTGGCGGCGCGGGCTTCCCGACGGGGGTAAAGTGGTCATTCATCCCCAAAGGCGCGAAAGACGTTTACATTGTGGTCAACGCCGATGAAAGCGAGCCCGGCACGTTCAAAGACCGCGAGTTGATGGAATACAATCCCCATTTGGTGATTGAAGGGGCGGCGATTGCGGCGTATGCCGTCGGCGCGCACACCATTTACATTTACGGGCGCGGCGAATTCAAAGGACCCTTTGTCACCCTGCAAAAAGCCATCAATCAGGCATACGAAAAAGGTATCTTGGGCGAGAACGCGATGGGCACCGATTACGCCCTCGATTTGCATCTGCATTTGGGGGCGGGGGCATATATCTGCGGGGAGGAAACCGCGCTGTTGAACAGCCTGGAAGGCTATCGCGGCTATCCGCGCTCGCGCCCGCCGTTTCCGGCGGTGGAAGGGTTGTACGCCAAACCCACCGTCATCAATAATGTGGAAACCATGGCGAATGTGCCCGGCATCATCCGCCACGGCGTGGAATGGTATCGCCGGTTTGGGACGGAGCGCAGCCCCGGCACGAAAGTCTTTTGTCTGAGCGGGCATATTAATCGCCCCGGAAATTATGAATTGCCGCTGGGTGCGCCCATCCGCTATTTGATTGAAGAGTTGGGCGGTGGCGTTCCCAATGGCAAAAAGGTGAAAGCCGTGTTGCCGGCGGGTGAATCGTCGTTGATGATTCCGGCAGATAAGTTGGACACCCCGATGGATTACGAGTCCATGGCTGCCATCAAATCTATGTTGGGTTCGGCTTCCTTCATTGTCATGGATGAAACCGTGGACATTGTTTGGGCGGCGGAAAAGATGATCCACTTCTTCAAACATGAAAGTTGCGGCAAGTGCAGTCCGTGCCGCGAGGGGACATTCTGGCTCTCAAAAGTATATCAGCGCATCCGCTCCGGGCAGGGGTCAATGGATGATATTGACTTGTTGACCAAAATTGTTGACCAAATGACGGGAAATACCTTCTGCCAGCTGGGAGAATTTGCCACCAGCCCCGTCAAGGCGAGTTTACTTCATTTTCGTGATGAGTACGAGCAGTATATTCAAAAATAGTTGGTTGTAGCGAGCAAAAGGAGTTTGACATGTCAATTAATGTTCCCGAATTACTTGGCAATGAAGCTGAATATCTTTTGAACCACGAATCAACGACGATTCCGAAAGAATCTTTACACCTGCCCGGTCCCGATTTTGTTGACCGGGTGATGTCCATCACCGACCGCCGTCCGCCGGTGCTGCGAAATATGCAAACGCTGTTCAATCATGGACGATTGGGCGGCACGGGCTATCTCTCGATTTTGCCGGTTGACCAGGGGATTGAACACACTGGCGGGGCGTCATTTGCGCCGAACCCCATCTATTTCGACCCCGAAAATATTGTGAAGTTGGCAATTGAAGGCGGGTGCAACGCGGTCGCCTCGACGTTGGGGGTGCTGGGTTCCGTTTCCCGGAAATATGCCCACAAAATTCCGTTCATTCTGAAAATCAATCACAATGAATTGATGACCTATCCCAATAAATACGACCAAATCCTCTTTGCGTCCATTGACCAGGCGTTTGAAATGGGCGCGATTGGGGTGGGCGCGACTATCTATTTCGGCGCACCCGAATCAAACCGGCAGATTGTTGAAATTTCGGAAGCGTTTTCGTATGCCCATGAACTGGGCTTGGTCACCATTCTGTGGGCGTATCTGCGGAACAATGCCTTCAAAAAAGACGGTACGGATTACCACGTCGCCGCCGACCTGACCGGGCAGGCGAACCACCTCGGTGTGACCATCGAAGCCGACATCATCAAACAAAAACAGGCGCAAAACAACGGCGGTTTCCCCGCCATCAAATTCGCCAAATACAGCGATAAAATGTACACCGATTTGGCAACCGACCATCCCATTGATTTGACGCGCTATCAGTTGGCGAATTGCTACATGGGACGCGCCGGACTCATCAATTCCGGCGGCGCATCCACCGGCAGCGACGATTTGGCGCAAGCCGTGCGCACCGCCGTCATCAACAAACGTGCCGGCGGTATGGGCATGATTTCCGGGCGCAAAGCCTTCCAGAAACCGATGGTGGAAGGGGTGACCCTCCTCAACGCCATTCAAGACGTTTATTTAGATAACAGCATCACCATTGCATAAAAATTAGCATCGGGCAGGGGGATATCCCCTCTGCCCGGCAATACTCTATCCCACTGTATGACAATGCGAGTCATACCACGCAGGAATAGCTTATGTCT
>JAJRSQ010000342.1 GCA_024278725.1 Chloroflexota bacterium | reverse complement strand
CAGCATTCGCTGGGCGCAGTCCACCGTTGCCCGCATTCTGGACGTGAGCATGAAACTGGTGGAAGACCGTTTGCCGCCGCTCTATTATTTGCTGTTGAAAGGATGGGTGTCGCTGGCGGGACTGACCGAGTTCAGCGTGCGCTTCCCTTCGGTGGTGCTGGGCGTGCTGTTGGTCCCGGTGATGTACGCGCTGGGACGGCGGTTGTTCGGCGCGCGGACGGGACTGCTGGCAGCGGCGCTGACGGCGGTCAATCCGTTTTTGGTGTGGTACAGTCAGGAAGCGCGAATGTACGCGCTGGCGGCGCTGCTCGGCGCGTTGACCGTGCTGGCGTTCCACCGGGCGGTGACGGGCGGCGGCGCGCGCCAATGGGCGGCGATGGGCGTTTTCGCGGCGGCGGGGCTGTACACCCATCTGTACAGCGGATTTTTGCTCCCCGCGCTGGCACTGTGGCTGCTGCTGAATCCGGCTGCGCTGAAAAAACACTGGCTTGCCTTCGGCGTGACGATGGCGGCGGTGTCGGCGGCGTTTGCGCCGCTCGCGCTGGCAACGTGGCGTTTTTCGGGGGAATCCACCCCCGGCGACCCGCTGCACGGTGTCGGCGGGCGAGCATGGGGGTTGTTGCGCGCATTTTCGGTGTGGCGGGCAGACCTCGCGCCGACAACTGTGCAAATTGTGCTGATTGCGCTGGCTGTGGCGGCGACGCTCGGCGCGCTGGCGGCGATTCGGCGGCGCGGGAGCCGGCTGGTCGTTCTGCTGCTGGCGATGCCGTTCGTCATTGCCAGCGGGCTGATGTTCCGCAGTGAGCTGGCATTTTTCGGCGAACGATATTTCATTGTGATGGTTCCGTGGCTGTTGCTGCTGGAAGCCGCCGGGGTGATGGCGGTCATCGGCGGGGAAAAAGGGGGGCGGCGTGCCGCCGGCTGGGTGGGCGCGCTGGGACTGCTGGCGGTCACGGTGATTCCCCTGCCGGGGCAGTGGTCGGTTCCCGCCGCGAAAGAGGCGTGGCGGCAGTCGGCGGCATATCTGGCGGCGCACGCCCAACCGGACGACGCCATTTTCATCCATCCCGAATGGATTCGCTTCGCCTTTCAATACTATCAGGGGCAATTAAACGTCCCCGGCGAAACCGCCGCCTATTTTTTCTCGGTGGATGACCAAACCGATTTGGACACCCCATTGAACGGGGTCGTCGGCGACCATCCGGTGGTGTGGCTCATCGAAAGCCACCTCGACCAACCCGACCCCGACCGGCGGGTGGAAAATTGGTTCGCCGCGCGCTACCCGCTGGTGACGGAACTTTATCCCCCCGGCGTGACGCTGAAGGCGTTTGCACCGGGCTATCAGCTGACCGAACTGCCCGCCACCGCCATCCCCGCCGAGGCGGAATTTTCCACCGGCGTGCGTCTGCGCGGGTTTTCGGTGCAGGATGACCCTGTTTCCGCGCGCGAAAATCTTTTTCATCCCCCATCGGGTTGGGTGCATGTAACCCTCTATTTTTCGCGGGGAGATGCGCCGCCACAGGATACCATCCCCTTTGTGAATATGATTGACGCGCAGGGGCAGGTTTGGGGCGCGGCGCTGGCGCGGGGGAATGACGCTTTTCATTTCTACCCGCCGACGCGCTGGCAGGCGGGGCAAATCATCCGGCAGGATGTGGATGTGAACCTCAACCCCGTCACCCCGCCCGGCGAATATATGCTGGTGGTCGGGTTTGGGGATGAAACGGCAACATTGCAATCGGTGCGAGTAATGGAATGATGTAATTTGACAACCTGAAAAAGGGCGTTATTCTTTTCACGTTTCACGTTTCACGTTTCACGGAGGATTTATGCCTGAAATTATCGAATCAACCCAAATTAAAGATGTTTTACTGGTGAAATTACAAGCCTTTGCCGACGAGCGCGGGCGGTTCATCGAAACCTTCCGCACCGAATGGTTTCCCCGGCGCACGTGGGAAAAAATCCAAACCAACCGCTCCGACTCAAAAGCGGGCGTGCTGCGCGGATTGCATTTTCACCACCGGCAGGTGGATTATTGGTACGTTCCGCGCGGAACCATCCGCGTTGGGCTGTGCGATTTACGCCCCGATTCCCCCACATTTATGGCGACCCAAACGCTGGAAATCGGCGATGACAATCAGGTGGGCGTGTTCATCCCCATTGGTGTGGCGCACGGGTTTTACGCCCTCACCGATGCCACGCTGACCTATCTGGTTGACAATTATTACGATGGCAGCGATGAACACGGCGTGGCGTGGGACGACCCCGACCTCGGTGTGCCGTGGGGCGCAGAAAATCCCATCCTCTCTCCGCGTGATGCCCAAAATCCCCGCTGGAAGGACATCCCCGCCGAGGAAAAACCGAAGTAGGATTGCAGACTTCAGGTCTCACGTTTCACGCATCACGTCTCAACAAATCTGCAATCACCAATTTTCTTTTGTAGCGTGATTTGACTCTTCCACAAATCACGCTACACTTTCGCCTCGAAATACTTGTTGCCGCAAACTATTTTCAGGGGAAAGTTATGTCAGCCGAAGCCATATCAAAACGCGAAAGACGCATTCAAATGCTGCACCAGCAATTTTCCACTTTGATGTGGCTGGGTTTCAAACAGGTGGTTGCCCGTCTGCAAAAATACGGACTCACCCAACCCCAATTTCTGACCCTGACCGCGCTGGTAAATCATCAATCCCCCGCCACCATGCAAGAGCTGACCAAAGTTTCTTTTCAGGACGCGCCCACAATGACCGGCATCGTCAATCGTTTGGTGAAAATGGGGCTGGTGCGCCGCACCCGCAGTGAAACCGACCGTCGGGTGGTGCTGGTGGAAGCCACGCCCGCCGGCATCGAATTGGTGAATGTGATTGACCGCGAATTGCGGCGCGATAAAAGTGTGGGACTTTTCAGCCTGTCTGATTCCGACTTGGACAAGCTGGAAGAGATGCTCGATTATTTGCTGCTGGTGTTGCTGCGCCAAAATCCCGAATATCAAAATGTGGATTTGGCGCTGGCAAAAGTATGGCTGCAAAACTTCGCCGCCGACCCGCTCGGCGCAATCAAAGAACAGGAAATTCCAACCATTTTATAGCAATTCTATATATTTTGGAGTGACATATGCAGAAAAAAGTATGGTATTTTATGGCGATGATGAGCCTGCTCGCGGTGACGCTGGTAGGGTGCAACGCCGCCGAATCCACAACCGCCGCGCAAATTTCTATGCCCGACATCCCCCCCGTGCCGGTGGAAGTGGCATCCGTGAGTACGGGCAACATCGCCGCCATCATCAACTATTCCGGCAATCTGGAGCCGGAAAATAGCCTCTCGCTGGTGAGTATCGTCCCGGGGGCAATCGAAGAGGTGATGGTAAACGTGGGCGATGAAGTCCGCGCGGGCGACCCCATTTTGCGCATCGAAGACACCACTTATCGCGCCCAATTGAAACAGGCGGAAGCCGGGCTGACGGTGGCGCAAGCCAATTTGCAGAAAATGAAGAATAGTCCCCGCCCGGAACAAATTGAGATGGCGCGGGTGGCGCTGGAAGCCGCGCAGGCGCAGATGCGGGGCATCATCACCCTGTCCGATGATGAACGTGTCCTCGCCTCGGCGCAGTTGGCGCAAGCCGAAGCGGCGCTGCGGCTGGCACAGGCGCAATACGATAAAATCAAATGGGCGGGTCAGGCGAGCATGCTGCCCCAGTCGCTACAGCTTGAACAGGCGACCATCGCCTATCAGACTGCCCGTGCCGCCTACAATTTGCAAGCCAACCCCGATGAGACCACGCTGGTACAATTGCGTGCCGGTATTCGTCAGGCGGAATTGAACCTGCAACTGGCGGAAAATCCCTTCACCGATGAAGATTTTGCGCTGGCACGCGCCGGCGTCGCGCAGGCGGAAGGGGTGGTCGCGCTGGCGCAATATCAGGTGGACAATGTGATTCTGCGCGCCCCGTTTGACGGCGTGATTGCGGAAGTGTACGCCACCGTCGGGGGGGTGGGCGGTCCGCAAGTACCGGCGGTGAAGCTCATTTCCAAAGCGTTGATGGTGAAAGTTGAAATCCCCGAAAACCGGATTTCAGACGTGTACGCCGGGCAGCCTGCCGCCTTGCGGGTTGTCGCGTACCCCGGCGAAGATTTTCCCGCCTTCATCAGCTCAATTGCCCCCGCCGCCGATGCCACCAGCCATACCTTTGCCACCGACATCGGCGTGCAGGATGAAACGGGCAAACTCCGCGCCGGAATGTTCGCCAATGTGGCAATCCTGCTGGATGAACGGAGCAACGTCATCCTCGTGCCGCGCTCGGCGGTGACAGAGATTGACGGGCAAACGGTGGTGTATGTTGTCGCCCCCGACGGGGAAACGGTCTCCGTCCGCCCCGTGTCCGTCGGGCTGACCGACGACGGGCGTGTCGAAATTACGGACGGGCTTTCGGTGGATGAAACAATCGTCACCGCCGGTCTTTCCAATCTGAGCGACGGCGCGAAAATCAATATTGTTGCGCGCGCGGAATAAACGCGCCGATAAACTGAACATCACTAAAACCATTGTGCGCCCGAATTTGGCGAGCGCAACTATGTCGAGGTAATTTATGGGTATTACAAAACTTTCAGTCCGGCGACCATTGACCATGCTGATGCTGATTCTGGCGCTGGCAATTCTGGGCTGGCGCGGTTTCACCCTGTTGAAGGTTGACCGCTTCCCCCCGGTTGATTTCCCGTTTGTGTCGGTGGTGATGGTGTACCCCGGCGCGTCACCGCAGGATGTGGAAGAGCAGGTCGTCAAGCCGATTGAAGATGCAGTTGCCGGTATTCCCGGCATTGACTTCATCCAATCCATTTCCAATGAAAGTGTCGGATTTGTGGTGATTGCCTTTCTGGAAGGGGTGGACGGCAACCAAGCCGCCATCGATGTGGAACGGCAAGTTGCCACCATCAAAGGCACACTGCCCGACGACGCGCTGGAACCCTCCATCGTGAAGGCGGATTTCAACGCCATCCCCATCATGAACATCATTCTGAGCGGTTCGCAATCGCAGGATGAGCTGTTCAAAATTGCGGACAATCAAATCAAACCGAGCCTGCAATCCATCAAAGGGGTGGCGTCGGTTTCAGTGGCGGGCGGGCGCGACCGCATCATCGCGGTGAAGCTGGATGCCAACAAGCTGACGGCGTTCAATTTGCCCATCAGCTCGCTGAATCAGACGTTCGCGCTGAATAACCTGACCTTCCCCATCGGCACGCTGGAAGAAGGGCGGGTGAAAACGAATATCCGCGCGGAAGGGAGTTTCCAATCGCTGGCGGGCATTGAAAATATGGTGATTGCCGGCGGTCCCAGCCCCTTCGGGGGCGGCGGGGGCGGCAGACCCGCGCCGGAAGGAAGCGATACCGGCGGGCTGGTGTTCGTCCGCGATGTGGCAACGGTGGAAGATACGTTCGCCGATACATCCATTCTGCAACGGTACAACGGGCAGGATACCGTGGTCATCAGCGTGGTGAAAGCAAGCGACGCCAACGTGATTGAAGTGGCGGATACCGTCCGCGAGCGGTTGGACGCATTGAACGCCTCCCTCCCCGGCGGCGCGGAAGCGGTCATCGTCAGCGATGATTCCAACTTCATCAAAAATTCGGTCAAATCCGTGGAAGAAGATTTAGTGCTGGCGATTCTCGTCACCGGGCTGGTGATGCTGATGTTCCTGCACACCATCCGCAGCACATTTATTGTGCTGCTGGCAATTCCCACTTCCCTGCTGTCCACATTTTTGGTGATGTGGATGCTGGGCTACACCCTCAACGTGCTGACCCTGCTCGCCCTCACCCTCACCATCGGCATTCTGGTAGACGATTCAATTGTGGTGCTGGAAAATATCGAGCGCCATTTACGCATGAAAAAATCGCCCAAACAAGCCGCCATTGAAGGGCGCGCCGAAATCGGCGGCGCGGCAATTGCCATTACGCTGGTTGATGTGGTGGTATATGTGCCGGTGGCATTCACCAGCGGCATCATCGGGCAGTTTTTCCGCTCATACGGCATCACCATTGTGGTGGCGACGCTGTTTTCGCTTTTCATGTCCTTCACCCTGACCCCCATGCTGGCGGCATATTGGCTGAAAGATGAACGGGCAGGCGCGGAAAAGATTTCCGCGGGGCTGGGAAAATTCTTCGGCACGCTGTTCAAGCCGGTGGTTTGGCTGTGGGATAAATTTACCGCCGGTTGGGATAAAGGCTTCAATTTTTTGGCAAACCTGTACGCGCGAGTCATCAAATTGACGTTGACAAACGGCTGGACGCAATTCATCACGTTGGTCATCGCCTTTGCGCTATTGGGTGCGGCGATGTTGCTCGCGCCGGTCATCGGGTTTGAATTTGCCCCGCTGGAAGACGATGGACAATTCACGGTCAGCATTGAGATGCCGCCCGCCACCACGCTGCTGGCAACGGACAGCGTGGCGCGGCAAATCGAGCAAATCGTGCTGCGCGAAGTCCCCGAAACCACCGGCATTCTGACCCGCGTCGGCGGCGGCGCCAGCAGCGCCAGCATCTTCTCCGACAGCGTCGGCGGCGGCAACCCCGCCTCGGTCTTTGTGCAGGTGGTGAACAAAAACGACCGCGAACGCAAACTGACCGAAATTGTGGACAGCCTGCGCCCAGTGGTCTCCCAAATCCCCGATGCCATCATCTCCGTGAATACCGCGGGGCTGGTCGGCGGCATGGAAACGGGCGTGAGCCTGCAGGTCTACGGTCCCGACCCCGATGTGCTGGCGACGTTGGCGAATCAGGTGGCGGAAATCGTCCGCACCACCCCCAACACCACCGATGTGGTGAACAACGACGCCGTCCGCGCGCCGGAAACGAAAATCAAACTCGACCGCACCCGGCTGGCTGACCTCGGCTTGTCGGTGGCGCAGGTATCCGGCGATTTACGCACCGCCGTCACCGGCGGCAACATCGGCGATTATGCCCCCGACGGTGGCGAAAAAGTGAACATCATCCTGCGGCTCGATGAAAATTCGCGGCAGGATTTGGCGAAAGTGCTGCAACTTCCGGTGGGATATATCAGCGGCAAACCCGTTTTGCTGGGGCAAGTGGCGGAAATTGAACGCACCTTCGCCCCGTCGGTCATCAACCGTTACAACCGCCAGCGCATCCTCACCATCAGCAGCGGCGTCATCGGCACCAACGCGGGCGGCATCGCCAACGATGTGGAAGCCCGCATCAAAAAAGAAGTCACCTTCCCCCCCGAATACGGCTACCGCTTCTCCGGCGCAACCGAGGAACAGCGTCAGTCATTCGGGCAACTCGGCTCCGCCATCGGGCTGTCGGTCATTCTGATTTACATGCTGCTGGTGGCGCTCTATCAAGACCTTCTGCAACCGCTGGCAATCATGTTCACCCTGCCGATGGCGCTCATCGGCGTGCTGGTCGGGCTGGTGCTGAGCCACAATTCACTGAATATTTTCTCGCTGTTGGGGGTCATCGTCCTCTTCGGGGTGGTGACCCGGAACGCCATTCTGATTGTGGACTTCGCCAATCAACTGCGGGAACAGGGTTTGAACCGCAAAGAAGCGCTGGTGGAAGCCGGACGGCTGCGCCTGCGCCCCATTGCGATGACCGCCAGCACGCTGGTCTTCGCCCTGCTGCCCGTCCTGCTCAGCACCGCCGACGGCTCCGAATCGCGCACCCCGATTGCCGCCGTGATGGTCGGCGGGGCAATCACCGGCGGGTTGATGGCGCTGGTGGTCACGCCGGTGCTGTACAACATTCTGGACGCGCTCAGCAACGGCATCAGAACCCTGTTCAACTGGCTGAGCGGCAAAAAATCGGCGGAAACGCCATCAAAAGCGGCATAACCGTGCGAAAATATCGAGGCAGTGGTATGAAACGATTCACCTTTTTGACGACAATCATCATTCTGGCGGGCGTCCTGTCCGCCTGCGCAACGGGCGGCGAACAGCGCGAAGCGGCGCAACGGCTCACCGCGGGAGATTTCCCCACCCCCATCCCCGCCGAGCCAAGCCCCACCCCCACCCCCTTCCCGAAAGCCGGGCTGACGCTGGTCACGCCAACCGCCGCGCCGGTATCGAACAGCGATGCCGCATCACCCACCCCAACCGCGCAACCCACCCCCGAACCGCCCACCGCCACCCCCGCCCCATACGGTAGTGGCACTGTCGCCAGCATCGGGCTGAATGTGCGCGCCGCCGCCGGATTGGGCAATCCCATTCTGGAAGAACTTCGGCAGGGCGACCCCGTCACGGTGATGGCGCTGGATGCCGCTTCCGGCTGGGCAAAGGTTCGCACCGCGGCGGGCACAATCGGCTGGGTCAACCCCAAATATTTAAATTTAGCCGATGACCTTTCCGCATTGCATGGTATTTCCGTGTCCCCCACCGCCATGCCCCCGGCACTCTCCGGGGAAATGACAGGAACGGCGACCGCCATTGTGACCAGCTACGGGTTAAACGTGCGCAACGGCGCGGGCGACATCATTCTGGAAGAGATTCACAAAGGGGATGCCGTGGAGATTCTGGGCAAAAGTGAGTCCACCGGCTGGGTGAACGTCCGCACTGCGGCGGGCACGGTCGGCTGGGTGAACCCCGAATTTCTGGACATCTCCGGCGACATCCCCGCCCCTGACGGCGCACAATCCGCCGCCCCAACGGCGCACACCGGCGGGCGATTGCTCATCCAACTTCAGCGCGGCGGCGACATCGTGCTGCTCAATCGGGACGGCACGGATTTGCGCACCCTCACCACCGGCATCGACCCCGCGCTGTCACCCGATGGCGAGCGGGTGGCATTTTCGCGCTGGCAGGGGGCGGAAGGCACGCTGTGGGTCATCAACACCGACGGCACGAATGAGCGTCCCGTGCGCGGCGAAATTCGGCTGGTGAAAAATCCGAGCTGGTCGCCCGACAGCGCACAAATTGCGGTCAACTTCCAGCAGGGCGGCACATCCGCGCCAACCCGGCAGTGCGCCAACCTCGCCTTCGGGCAACCGAACATCAACTATTGGCAGGCATATGACATCACACAGGAAATCCGCATCATCGGCGGGCAGCCCGTTCCCTTCCTCTGCTGGTGGCTGCCCGCCGATACCCGCTGGAAACTGCGCATCATCAACGTCGCGGATAGTTCCTTCGAGGATAAACCCGCCGGAGAATATGCCGCCAACCCGGTGTGGGACCCCGCCAACCCGTCGCGGGTGGTCAGCCGCACCGAAAGCGGACTGGTGCAGACGAATGTGGACGACGGCACAGTTTCGCCATTGACGACTGACGTTTCCGACCATGCACCGGTCTTTTCGCCCGACGGGTGGTTCATCGCCGTGACCTACCGGCAGGACACGCACTGGGACATCCACCGCCTGAATAGCGACGGCTCCGGGCGGGTGCGGCTCACCGAAACGCCCATCTGGGTCACCGCCGTGGACGGCAAGCCGGTGTGGAACAATGTTGCGCCGGTCTTTTCACCGGACGGGACGGAAATCGCCTTTCTCACCGACCGTACCGGACGCTGGGAAGTGTGGGTCATGGGCGCAGACGGCTCCAATCAGCGCCCAATGTTTTCGGACGCGGTGAACGACCGACTGCCCATCGAATTTTCCGGGGGGGATGAACGCCCGCTCGACTGGGGAAAATAGGCAACCCGTACCACAAATCAGGAGGAAGCGAATGAACCAATCTTCAACAACCCACCAACAACTCAACTGGGGAATCATCTCCACCGCCCACATCAACCGTCGAGTCATTCCGCAGTTGAAAATCGCCGCGCGCTCGAACCTGCGAGCAGTGGCGAGCCGCACGGCGGAATCGGCGCAGGCATACGCCGCCGAGTGGCACATTCCGCAGGCATTCGGCAGTTATGAGGCATTGCTCGCCGCGCCGGAAATCGACGCGGTGTACATTTCACTGCCGCACAGCCTGCACGCCGAATGGGCGGTGAAAGCCGCCGAAGCGGGTAAACACATCCTGTGCGAAAAACCGCTCGCGCTCACCGTGGCAGCGGTTGACCGGATGACCGCCGCCGCACGCGCCAACGGCGTGGTGCTGATGGAAGCATTCATGTAT
>JAJRSQ010000023.1 GCA_024278725.1 Chloroflexota bacterium | reverse complement strand
GTGTTGCGCGGCATCACCGTCTCGGTGGGGATGACCGCCGTCGCACGGACGGTCGCCGTGGGGGGCGGGGGGGATGGCGGCGCGGCGGGGGTGCAACCACCCATCACTGCCGCAATGATGACCATCGGCAAATAAAATGTGTTGCGTATTGCGTAAAACGTATTGCGTAATTTACTCATTCGTCATTCGTCATTCATCACTCATCCGATACACCGCCATCACCCGCCGAATCATCTCATCGGGGTTGAAGGTTTCCGCCACCAGCGCGTGCGCCGCCGCGCCGAGTTTCGCCGCGCGCGCGGGGTCGTCCGCCAGTTGGCGCAACCCCTCCGCCAGCGCGTCCGCATCACCGGGAGGAACGAGCATCGCCGTGCGCCCATCTTCCAGCAGAGATGCCATCCCCCCCACCCGCGAAACGAGCAGGGGCAGACGGTGCGCCGTCGCCTCCAGCAGGGCATACGGCAACCCTTCCGACAGCGAGGGCAGGCAAAAGGCGTCGCTCTGCGCCAAAATGTGCGGCACATCCTCCCGAAAACCCGTGAAATGGACGATGCCGCCCAGCCCCAGCGCCTTCGTCTGCGTTTCCAGCGCGCTCCGGCTGCGCCCATCCCCCACAATGAGCAACCGCAATTGCGGGTGGTCGGCGGCGGCGATTTTCAGCGCGTCCAGCAGATGGGTGATTCCCTTCACCGGCTCCAAGCGCGCCACCACCGCCACCACAAAGGCATCATCCCCCCAACCGAGCGATAAGCGCAAATCGGGCGCGGTGGCGACACTTTCGGCGGGCAGATGCAGGCTATTGTGGATGAGCGCGATTCTTTCGGCGGGGATACCCGTTTGCCGCAAATAGGCTTCCACCGCCTCCGACACAGCGATGAAACGTGTGCCGCCGGTGTTCATCAGCCGCAATACCCCTTCATACAGCCGCCCCTTCAGCGAACCGCCGTGCTCCAGCCGGTATGCGCTGTGGATGGTGGCAATCAGCCGGGCGCGGGTGAATTTTGTCGCCCAGAAGCCCCAAAATTGCGATTGCACATTGTGCGCATCCACCACCGAAAACCCATCGCGGCGGATGACGCGCGCCAGAAAAAGCGCGGTGCGGGGGTCGCTGCGGGGGTACGGCACGGCGATGGCGTTCAGCCCGTCGGCGCGCAGGCGGCGCAGCAACGGCGCTCCGTCCAGCGCGGCGACGGCATACGGGTGCTCACGGCGGTGGAGGAGGTCGGCGGTGTCGAGCACGCGCACCTCCGCCCCGCCGAAGCGTTTTGCCAAATCGATGATGAGGGGTTTGTTATTGGTCATTGGTTATTGGTCATTGGTTATTGGAAACTTATGCTTGTACATTTTGCCCTTTGAATTTTGCATTCATCGAATCACCAACGGCAGAAAAATATGGTTGTCCAAAACGGGCGGGTTCGCCTCAAACGCACCGAGGGTCGGCGGGTTGGCGCGAAAATTGCCCGCAAAATCGGTCGGGACATCCACCGCCACCCCCGCCCCCACCACCGGCGAACCGGGCGACACCTGAAAACCGGCGGCATCCCCGCCGATAGCGGGCAAAATAAATTGCGGGTCGGCGGCGAAGTTGCCGGCGCCGGCGGCAATTGTCGGCACGCCATCCGCCCAGTCATTGCGGGTAATTGTCCATGCCGCCGGATTGCCGATATTCACCGCCACCCCATTCGCCCCGGCGAAAATAATGTTGTTTTGCAACACCCCCCCGCTCGGCGGCGTGTGCGAGCCGTCCACCGCATCAAAATGGATGGCATCGTGCCGGGTTCCCATCACCACATTGTAAAAAATACGCACTCCGGCATAGGTGTTTTCGGCATCGCTCACCCAAGTTTGCCAATAGCTGATTCCTCGCCCCGTGCCGACGATGATGTTGTTGCTGATGGTCACATCGCGGGTGAATGCGCCCGTGCCGGGAACGGGTTGCTCGTTGGCAATGCTGATGCCATGCGCCGGATAACCGTGGTCGGTGCGGTTGAACGCCTCGGTGGTGGCGAAAAGATAATTGCCGTTGACGGTGACATGCTGCACGTTGTTGATGTAAATATTCACGCTGTAGGTGTTGAAAACCGTATTGCCGTCAATCAGCACCCTATCCGCGTAAATGGGCGTGATGCCCTCTCCCCACGAATCGTGGACGGTGTTGCCGCGAATGACGATGTCGGTTGACCATGCCCCGTCGGGGCGCTCGTTGGTGGAGATGGCAGACGACCAGCCCGAACTGCCGTGCGCTTCGTTTTCATTTTCCAGTACCGCCAGCCAAACCTCATTCCCCGCCAGCGTGATGTGGTCGCCGCTGGCACTGAACCCCCGGCTTTGCACGTGATGCACCCGGTTGTTCCGCACGGTGATGAACGATGAATCATACACGGTGATACCCCGCCCCGACGAGTTACGCACTTCAAACCCGTCGAAAACGATGTGCGTCGATTCGCCGATGAGAATCACACTTTTGGCGCGGGCAATATCCGCGCCCGCCCCGTCGAAAATCACCGTTTCCCCGGCATACGGCTGCACGATGATGGGCTGTGCCGCCGTGCCGGTCACGCCGTAAAGTTTATCTTTGGTGGCGAGATAGGTTCCGCCGCGCACAAAAATGGTGTCGCCCGGCTGTGCCGCCCTGCCCGCCCGGTACAGCGTGCGGTACGGGCTGCCGAAAGAACCGTCACCGGCGATGTCGCTGCCATTCAGCGCCACAAAAATTTCCCCCGTCGATTGCGCCCGCACGGAAACGGAAAACATCCCCAGCGCCAGCAACACCATCCCCAAAATCATGCGGTTGATTTTTATGGCGACCATGACATCCGCTCAAAATACCATGCTAAATCCCCGTCGCCCCACGGGTCTTTATCGGGCAGGGCGAATAATTTTTGCGGCTCGCCGCCCGTCACCGGAACCACCCACACCGCCCACTGCCCGCCCCGGTCAGAGATGAAGGCAACCCATCGCCCGTCGGGGGAAAAGGTGGGCAAGCCATCGGTGGCGGCGGGTGCGCCGGATAGATTCTTCACCGCCGAGCCATCGTTGCGCATCACATACACTTCCCAATCCCCATCCCGTCGGGAAGAAAAGGCGATGCGCCCGCCGCCCGCATCCGCGGGGATGTCGCTCGCGCCGGTGGTCAATTGCACCGCCGCCGCAGGCTGTGCGCTCGCCGTAGAGGCAGCATCCAGCGCATAAATACCGCAATCAACCCGCAGCGACGAGGGCAGACAGGGGTTGAAGGCAATCGCGCCGTCATCCGTCCACACCGGAAAATTACCGCGCACGCCGTCCGGCGCCGCCCGCGAAGTCAGCACCCGATACGATGTTTCACCCGATTCGGAGGGCGCTCCGGCGGGACGAATCACCAAAAACGGCGCGTCCGGCGTCGCCCCGGCGGGCGCAACCGTGCTGAACACAAATTCGGTTCCCTGCGGATTGTAAAACGGGAAAGCGTCGCGCGCGTCCACACTCACCGGGATTTCGGTTTTGCGCGCCACGGAATACTCGAAAATCTTCTCGGCGGCGCTGAAATTTTTGAAGATGAATGTCACCCGCCGCCCGTCGAAAAAGGTGTACGAAAATCTGTTTTGCGCTGAAAACTGTTGATGGTTCACCAGCAGGGTGCGCCCGTCCGCCGCAAAATTCGGCTGGCGGGCATAGGTGATTTGCCCCAATTCCGCGCCGGAAAATGCGCCGAAAAGATACACATCATAAAACCCCACCGAGTTGAACAACGGCACGGCTATCTTCCCCTGTGCGCCACTGAAGGTGGGCGGGGCAAGCTGATAGCGGCTCACTTCCGCCGAAACTTCATCGGGAACCCAGTCCGGGGGCGGGTCGGGAAAATAATCGGTCGTCGTATCTTTGCCGCTCGCCACCCAGCAAAACGGCTGCCCCGCCGCCACCGCGTTATACGGAAAGGCAATGGTAATTTCATTCCCCTGCACCCCCGCCGATTGCTCCGCGCTCGAATCCCAATCCCAATCCACTGCCCCGGCGCGCCACGGCACAACGGTCGCGCGAGTGGCATGGGCGGGAAAATTGATGCGATATTCCGCGCCCAGCCCGTGAACCGCCGCGCCGGTATTCGGGTCGCAATCGCTATCAATATACAGCGAAAATTCCGATGGTGCGGGGGACACGGCGGGATTTTCGGCGGTGCGGAAAACAAGTTTCGTCCCGTTTTCATATTGACGGAAAGAGACCGCCATCAAATCATACGGCGCAAAAGGGACATCGCCCACACGGTCAAACACGGTGAGCTGAGGAATTTCCGGCGCGGTGACGGTCGCATCCAGCGCGAATATCTCCGTCGCGGGGGGGAGCGGTTCGGGGACGCCGGTATCCACATATTGCACCGAGAAATCGCCCAAATGCACCGGGTCGCGGGGACCATTCGTCCATTGCGCCCAAATTTTGGCGGCTATCGTCTCCGCCGGTTTTTTCAGCGTGAAGGTCGCCACCAACGGGGGAAAATCCACCAGCCGGGGCAACTCAATCGCCGAAAAAACCACCGTCTGCCCATTGAAGCCCGCCGAAAAGGGCTGGGGGGCATCCGCCGACACAAAGGTCAAGCCGTCCGGCACGGGGATGCTGACGCGCACATCCCACATACGGAACGTTTTATCGGTCGCTTTGGGGAAAATCGAAAGGGTCAGCGTGCCATCGGCTGCGGTGACGACTTTCGCCTGCAATTGCAGACGCGGCGCGGCGGGTTGCCAGCCAAGCGGGGTGCGGGAGATGTCGAAGGGTTGCAGGGAGACGGTTTCGCTGCCGGGGCGCTCGCCGTTCCAGCGCACGGTGGCAGACAGGGGAAAAACCGTGCGGTGCGGGTCGGTGATTGCCAGTGTGAACGAATTTTCGGCGGCATAATTGTACACATCCGCCAACCGAATGGTGATTGCCCCCTCCGTCACCGAAACGCGGTTGACAGGCAGCACCTGCGCCGAATCGAAGCGGGTTCCGGCGGGGATGGGCACGGAGAGAGTCACATCGGTGATGCGCCAATCGGCGCGGCTGGAAATATCGATGCGCACGGTGATGCGCCCGTCCGTCAGCGTCGGCACCAAATCGAACCAGAAGGGAAACGTATCGGTTTGGGCGCGGGCGGCACGCGGCATGGAAAGAAGCATCATGCCCACCAAAACAATCGCCAACCCGCGAAATAACCTTCGTCGTCTCATAATTTTTCCGTCACCCGCACACCATCTCTTTTCACAATATACGCCGGCACACCAACCACCGTGCAGTTGGGGGGCACATCTTTCACCACCACCGCATTCGCGCCGACCAGCACATGGTCGCCCAGTGTGATACCGCCCAACACCTTTGCCCCCGCCCCGATGCGCACACCATTTCCCAGCGTCGGCGTGCGCCCGGTGTCATCATTATACCCGATGGAAACTTGCTGGTTAATCCAACAATCTTCACCGATGGTGGCATTGATGACCGTGCTGAATCCATGTTGAATGAACAATCCGCGCCCAATATCGGATGATTGACGGATGAACAATGTCGGTTCGGGACGAAAAAATACTCGCATCAAATAAGCCGTCAACACCCCAACCAAGTTGCCTTTAAATGCCCGAAAATAATACAGGTTGCGAAATTCCCGGTACAGCGCCAGCAGCGTCAGTAAATTGCGGATATCCGACATATCATGCGCTTCGTCCATCAACTCCACATCCACCCAGCGCCGCACATCAGCGCGCATCAGCGCCTTTTCAGAACTGACAAAATACACCATCATCATCGGCAGCACAATAATTTTCTTTATTTTTTTGACGAAACGCCGTATACTGAGCAGGAAAACTTTGCGTTGAGCCATTTTATGAACCGTCTGAAACCCTCTCATCTGATAAACCTGTTTTTCCGGCTGCGATTGCTCGACGCCCTGCACCGCGCTGTCAACCGCAACCGTCTGACCGTGCTGGCGTACCATCGCATTGATGACCCGCATGCGCCCGGTTTCGATACCTTCGCGCCGAATGTGAGCGCCACCCCCGCCCAATTCACCGCGCAGATGGCGCATCTCAGCCGCCGGTACACGGTGGTTTCCATTGACGACGTGACGGCTTGGCTGCGCGGCGAGCATTCGCTCCCCCCCTACCCTGCCCTCATCACTTTTGACGACGGCTACGCCGACAATTTCCGGCACGCGCTGCCGGTGCTGAAAAAGTTCGGCTTTCCGGCGGTGGTCTTTCTGGCAACCGATTACATCGGCAGAAGCGAGCCGTTCTTCTGGGACTTGGCGGCATACTGTTTCACCCGCACCGAAAAAACATCGGTGACGCTCCCCCCGGCGGGCGAACTGCACTGGGGCGACGCCGACAGTCGCACCGTGGCGATGGTCGGCTGGCTGGAGCGGCTGAAAACCCTCTCCGACGCGGAAAAATGGGCGCACATCCACGCCCTGCCCGACCTGCTGGAGGTGTCCGTCCCCGCCGACGCTTTCGCCGGGCTGACCATGACATGGGACGAAGTGCGAACGATGCTCGCCCACGGCGTGGCAATGGGCGCGCACACGATGAGCCATCCGGTGCTGACGCGGGTATCGCCGGCACAGGCGCGGGCGGAGATTTCCGGCTCGAAGGCGTGCATCGAAGCGGAGACTGGCGTGCCCGTCACCGCCTTCGCCTATCACAACGGACACCCCGCCGATTTCAACGCCGAGATTCAACGCCATCTGAAAGAGACCGGCATCGAAGCGGCGTTCACCCTGCTGCCAGGTCCCATCCCGTTGGCAGAAGTGCGGCGCGCGCCGCTCACCATCGGACGGATGTTTTTGAGCCATAAAGATCCGCTCCCCCGTTTTGCCGCCAAACTGGTCGGGCTACCCCGTATGCTCGGTTTCCCGCGCTGATATTTCCCGATACACCGCCAATATTTTCGCGGCGATGGGCTGCCACGAGTACCGCGTTTCCGACAACCGGCGGGCATATTCGCCCATTTCCGCCGCCCGTTGCGGGTCGCCGAGGAGTGCGCCAATCGCCTCCGCCAGTTCCGGCGGCGATTGCGGCGACACCAGCAGCCCGCTTTTCCCCGCTTCCACCACATCGGGCAGACCGCCTACCCGCGTCGCCACCACCGGCTTGCCGAAAGCATACGCCACCTGCATCGAGCCGCTTTGGGTGCTGTTGAGATACGGATACACCACCACCCGCGCCAGCGCCATCAACGCGGCAACTTCCTCAAAGGGGATGTACCGCCCGTCGAAAATCACATCCTCCGCGATGCCGTGCCGCGCCGTCTGCGCCCGATAATCCGCCAAACTGATATATTTGGACGGGTATCCCGCCACCAGCAATTTGGCGCGGGGATATTCCCGCTTCACCCGCGCGAAAGCTGCCAGTAAATCGGGAATGCCTTTGCTGGGCGTCAAAATGCCGAAAAAAAGGACGACCGGACAATCGTCGGCGAGGCGATACCGGCGGCGCAGTTCGGCGGGCGATACCGCCCCCTGCGCGGCGGTGGTGGGAAACAGCGCTTCATTGCCGTGCGGGATGATGTGCAGCCGCTCGGCGGGCACATCGAAGAGCGATAAAAACCGGCGGCGGTTATCTTCGGCGTGGAAAAAGAGCGCTGAAAAATTCAGGTACACCCCGGCATACAATTTGTTGGCAATCGCCGCCATCGCCCCACTCTGCTCGCGGAGTTCAAATTCGTGGCAAATTTGGGTGAGCGTCAACCCGCGCCGTCGCAATTGCGCCAGAAAAATCGCCTCAAAAGGGAAGTTGATTTTCCCGAATTGAATCACGTCCGGTTTTTGCGCCAGCAAATAGCGGTTGAGTTGCACCCATGCCAGCACCAGCCGCAGCGC
>JAJRSQ010000341.1 GCA_024278725.1 Chloroflexota bacterium | reverse complement strand
GCGGGGCAGGCGTTGAGAATCCGACAGGCATTAGACCGCGCCCGCTCATACGATTGAGTTTTGCCCGCGGTGCATCTCAGGGCGAACCGAAAAACGTTCGGTAGTGGTTTAAATTGACTGACGAGATACCAAGTGTCATTGCGAGGCGTGCAACGCCGAAGCAATCTCCGTCATTAAAGCGTGGAGATTGCTTCGCTGCGCTCGCAATGACAACCGGCTATCTTTGCATCAGTCAAAAAATACTACCACCAAACGTTCATAACAAAAAAGCTCCCGCGTTTGGGAGCTTTTTTGTTGCGAAGGAGATTATCGTTCGCAATAATAGGTCATTTTTTGCAAATGCGCGATGGGGTCGATATTTTGCACTTTCACGTTGGGAGGGACAATCAGGGTGGTGGGGGCGTAATTCAGAATGGCTTGCACACCGGCTTCCACCAGCCGGTCGGCGGTGTCTTGGGCAACGTCCAACGGTACGGCTAAAATTGCGATTTTGATACCGGCTTGTTTGATGGCATCCACGATGTGTTCGCTGTTCTGCACGGGAATATTGTTGACGCGCGTGCCGATTTTTCGGGGGTCGGCGTCGAACAGGGCGGCAATGCGGAAACCCTTCGGGACGAAGCGCCCGTACCGCGCCAGCGCGTGCCCCAAGTCACCCACGCCTACCAACGCGACATCCCACATTGCGTCCAAATTCAGGATATTCTTCAACTGTTGCATCAAATACGCGATGTTGTATCCGGTTCCCTGCTTGCCGAATTCGCCAAAATGCGATAAATCTTTGCGAATTTGCGCGGAACTGAACCCCAACCGGGTCGCCAATTCCTGTGAGGAGGTGACGATTTTCCCCTCTTCTTCCAATCGGATGAGTGTTCGCAGGTACAGCGGCAAACGTCCCACAACAATGTCCGGCACTACTTTGTTTCGTTTAGCGTTGGTTGCATCTGCCATGAATTTACCCCTCTCCCGTATCAGCCTAAGTTAACAATTGATACACACATAATATCACAAAATTACTCTGCAAGCAATTTCACATTCATTGCCATAACATCGGGAATATGGTTTTACGCGCGAAAAATCACTTGTCGCCCCGGTCATCCGTTCAAAATGACAGGGGCGACAAACGCGCATTTATGAGGTTGTCGGTTTGGAAGAAGTTAGGGCGTGCGCCAGCACGTCGTCAATGGTTTCTGCCATGATGAAGGTCATCTCTTTGCGGATGTCTTCCGGCACATCTTCCACATCGGCGTCGTTCCGTTTGGGGAAGATGACCGTCTTCAATCCGGCGCGATGAGCCGCCAGCGCTTTTTGCTTCAGCCCGCCGATGGGGAGTACTTGCCCTTGCAGGCTGATTTCGCCGGTCATCCCGACCTCTGCTTTGACGGGACGCCCGGTTAACAGCGATACCAGCGCGGTGACCATCGTCACGCCGGCGGAAGGTCCGTCCTTCGGGATTGCGCCCGCCGGGACGTGGAGGTGAATATCGTGCTTGCTGAATTTTTCCGGGGCAATGCCCAATTCATCGCAATGGGCGCGGACATAGCTGAGCGCGATTTGCGCGCTTTCTTTCATCACGTCGCCCAATTGCCCGGTCAGGGTGAGCCGCTCGCTGCCGCCCGCCATCCGGCTGGCTTCCACAAACAGCACATCGCCGCCCACGGAGGTGACTGCCAGCCCGGTGGCGACCCCCGCTTTCGCGGTGCGCATCGCCGCCTCAAAATGGAAACGGGGTTTGCCCAAATATTCCCGCACCGTCTCCGGTTCAATCGTCACCGGGTTTTCGGTGCTGATGGCGCGGGTGGCGACTTTGGTGGCGACTTTTCGGGCAATCTTGCCGATTTCGCGTTCCAGCGTCCGCACCCCGGCTTCACGGGTGTAATCCTGAACGATTTTGTGCAGTCCCTCATCCGTGAAAATGATTTCTTCCGGCTGAAGCCCGTTACTTTTTATCTGCCGGGGAACCAAATACCCTTTGGCAATTTCGACCTTCTCAAATTCCGTGTAGCCGTCAAGCGGAATAATCTCCATCCGGTCGCGCAATGGCGCGGGGATGGTTTCAAGGGTGTTGGCGGTGACGATGAACATCACTTCGCTCAAATCAAAATCGACATCCAGATAGTGGTCGCGGAAGGCGTGATTCTGTTGCGGGTCAAGGACTTCCAACAGCGCGCTGCTGGGGTCGCCGCGCCAATCGTTGCCGATTTTGTCCACTTCGTCCAGCATGAAAACGGGGTTGCGGCTTTCGGCGCGTTTCAACGCCTGAATGATGCGCCCGGGCATTGCGCCGATGTACGTGCGCCGATGCCCGCGAATCTCCGCTTCGTCGCGCACCCCGCCGAGGCTCATTCGGGTGAATTTGCGGTTCAACGCCCGCGCGATGCTGCGTCCCAAACTGGTTTTGCCCACGCCGGGGGGACCCACAAACAGCAGAATCGAGCCGCCGGCGCGGTCTTGTTCGGGCAAATCGTCCTCGGTGATGTGGCGTTCCCGCCGCAATTTCCGCACGGCGAGATATTCCAGAATGCGGTCTTTGATTTTCTCCAGCCCGTAATGGTCGGCGTTGAGCACGTCGCGGGCGTGTTCAATGTCCAGATTGTCTTCCGTGAGTTTATTCCACGGGAGGTCGGTCAGCCAGTCCAGATACGTTTTGATGACCCCGTATTCGGCGGCTTGCGGGGGCAGTTTTTGCAGGCGGTTCAATTCGCGGATGGCTTCCTTTTTCGCCTCTTCCGGCAGCCCGATTTCCTCGAATTTCTTTTTGTAGCTTTCAACGTCAACTTCCGTCTCGTCCGCTTCGCCCAATTCTTTGCGGATAGCCTTCATCTGTTGGCGCAGGAAATATTCGCGCTGAAGTTGGTCGAGTTCCCCTTTTGCCTCCGCCTGAATTTTTTCGCTCAACTCCAGAATTTCCAGCTCACGGGTCATAATCCGCAGCAGAAAACGCATTTTTTCGAGCAGGTTCGGTTCCGTCAACAGCTTCAGCCGGTCGCTGAAGTCCATGCGCATATTTGCGCTGATGGTGTAAAAGAGGGCGCGGGGGTCTTCCGTTTCCTCCAAATAGCTGATGGCTTCGTCGGGCACTTGGGGCATAAAACGGACAATCTGGCGCGCCAGCTCGGTGATGCGGCGGGTGAGCGCTTCCAGCTCCACGTCCGCCGTCTCCGCATCGCCGATTTCGTCGGGGGTGATGGCGATTTTGGCTTTGAAATACGGGTCGGTCTGAGTCCATTCCGAGACGGTGAACCGTTCCAAGCCCTGCACAATGATTTGCATCGAGCCGTCTTTGCTGCGCAGGCGGCGGTGAATTTTGGCAATCACGCCGGTGTGATAAATTTGGTCGGGCGTGGGGTTCTCCACTTCCGGCACCTTTGAGACCGCCAGCCCGATGTATTCATCGTTGGCGATGGCATCTTCCACCAGCATCACCGAGCGTTCCAGCACGATGACCAGCGGCATGATGATGAACGGCAGCCCAACCGTGCCGCGCAGGGGCAAAATCGAAATTTCATCCGGGAATATATTCTCAACATCCTGCGTTTCGTCAGTGATGTTTGTCCAGCTAAACATTGATGTCTCCTTTTTGTCATGAGTGCAACGGGCAACCAATGATACAATGCCCGGATTATCAGAAAATAGTATACCTGCATTGTATTAGATTCGTGTTAGAGTTTCCTAAAGGGGGCGTTAACATCCATGTCGATGGAAATGATTTTTAATTCTGCCCAAAAATGTTTATACTATCCGGATACAATATAAAAACTTGATGGATGAAAACAGAGGAGTTTTACATTATGGAATATCGTCGATTGGGTAGAGCCGGGTTAAAGGTGAGTGAACTTTCGCTGGGCTTTTGGGTGACCTATGGTAATCAGGTGGGGTTGGATGTGGCGCGTGCGTGCGTGGAAGCCGCGCTCGATTACGGGGTGAACTATTTCGACAACGCCGATATTTACGGCAAATCGGAAGCGGAAAAAGTGATGGGCGCCATCATCAAAGATTTAGACCGCTCGAAGTTGGTCATTTCCAGCAAGGTCTATTTTCCGATGAGCGATGACCCCAACGACCGGGGACTTTCGCGCAAACATATCATGGAATCGGTACACAAAACGCTCAGACGGTTGGGAACCGATTATCTGGATATGTATTTTTGCCACCGGTACGATTATGACGCGCCGCTGGATGAAACCGTCCGCGCGATGAGCGATTTGGTTCAGCAGGGAAAGGTGCTTTACTGGGGCGTGTCGGAATGGCGTGCCGCGCAAATCACCAACGCCTACCGCATCGCGGAACATTGCGGGCTGTACCCGCCGCAGGTTGAACAGCCGCAGTACAACATGTTCCACCGCCATCGGGTGGAAAATGAACTGGTTCCCAACGTGGATGATTTGGGGTACGGGCTGGTGGTGTGGAGTCCGCTCGCGTCGGGGATTTTGACGGGTAAATATAACGATGGTATCCCCGCCGATAGCCGCTTGAACAATGAAACGTGGCTTCAAAAATACCTGACCAATGATAAAATTGAAAAAGTCCGCCAACTCACCGAGGTCGCCAACGATTTGGGCTGCTCAATGGCGCAATTGGCGCTGGCGTGGTTGCTCCGCATCCCGCAGGTTTCCAGCGTCATCACCGGCGCCAGCCGCCCGGAACAGGTGCACGAGAATATGAAGGTGCTTGACATTGTGCCGAAGCTCACCCCCGACGTGCAGGAGCGGATTGAATCTATCTTGCAGAACGACCCCAACGCGGGGAGTTTTATGTAGCAGCAAAGGGCAGTGATGCGCGCATCACTGCCCTTTTTGTTTGACGGAACGCCACAAATTGACAACCATCCGACCCTGTGATACACTTTGCTCACAAAATACCGGCTGGCTATGTTTGGCGAGAGAGACTCTGTGCGGAGCGCCGAAGGGGCAAATTCTCAGTTCTTCCCGTAGACTGAAAATGACACTCTCAGGCAAAAGTATCGTCAAATTACAGCATCTCTGGAGAGTTCTGCATCTTTGGATGGCAGACACCGACGGGGCAACTTTCATCTTCGGGTGAAGTGAATCTCTCAGGTACAGGACAGAGCTAACGGGCGTTCTATCGGGGCGCTCGTTTTTTGTTGTTTAAAACCGCTTTGTGGCTCAAAGGAGAGAAGTATGGCTGATAAACCCCTCAAACGAACAAATTTATATGACTGGCACGTGGCGCACGGCGGGCGGATGGTTCCCTTCGCCGGTTGGGAAATGCCCGTGCAATATCCCACCGGACCCAAAGAAGAACACCGCATCACCCGCACCGCCGCCGGGCTTTTCGACATTGACCACATGGCGCAATTTTCAGTCAGCGGTCCCGATGCGGAAGCCTACCTGAATTATATGACCACCTGGGATACCACTTTAATGGCGGTGAACGATGCCCATTACGCCCTGCTGTGCTATGCCGACGGCACATTGGTGGATGATATTTACCTCTATCGCCTGCCCAACCGCTGGTTTGTGGCGCTGAACGCTTCGAATCGGGAGAAAGATTTGGCGTGGATGCAGGCGCACACCACCGGCTTCGATGTCACCGTGACCGATGTTTCCGATGAAACCTACATGCTCGCCCTGCAGGGTCCCAAAGCGATGGAAATTCTGCAAAAAGTGACCGAAGTTTCGCTGGCGAGCGTCCCCCGCTTCACCATTGCGGAAGGGGAGGTGGCAGGCATTCCGACGCTCATCAGCCGCACGGGGTACACCGGCGAAGACGGCGTGGAACTCTTTTTCGATGCCGGGCGCGCGGTGGAAATGTGGGAAACGCTGGTGGAAGTCGGCGAACCGTTGGGATTGCACCCCATCGGCTTGGCGGCGCGCGACAGCCTGCGTTTTGAGCCGAGCTTCCCGTTGTACGGGCACGAAATTTCCGCGAGCGTCACCCCCATTGAGGCGCGATTGGGCTGGGTGGTGAAACTCAACAAACCCTTCATCGGGCGGGATGTGCTGCTCAAACAAAAACTGGAAGGCGTGGAAAAATTGTTGGTCGGTTTTGAAATGGTGGACAAAGCCGTCCCCCGCGAACATTACCCCGTTGCCATCAACGGCGGCATTGTGGGGGAAGTGGTGACCGGCATTTATGCCCCCACCGTCGAAAAATTTGCCGGACACGCCTATGTTCCGGCGCAATATGCCAAATCCGGCACGCCCATCCAAATTGTCATCCGCGGAAAAATGAAAGAGGCGGTCATCATTCGGCGTCCGTTTTATCGCCCGGCGTATAAATGAGATTGGTTATTGGAGATTGGCGATTTGTCCATTGTGACGCTGCCGAGTATAGCCTGAAACTTGAAACTTGAAACTTGAAACTTGAAACGTTAATTTGAAAGGAGAGGTGCAAAATGAACGTTGACCAAAATGCAAAATTTATGGAATCTCACGAATGGGCACGCAAAGAAGGGGACGTTTTTGTGATTGGGATTTCCGACCACGCGCAGGACGCGCTGAGTGATGTGGTTTTTGTGGAACTCCCCGCCGTGGGCGACACAGTGACCAAAGGCGAAGTGTTCGGCGTGGTGGAGTCTGTGAAAGCCGCCAGCGACCTGTATGCGCCGGTGTCCGGCGAAGTGGTTGCCGTGAACGAAGCGCTGGAAGACAGCCCGGAAATCATCAACAACGATGCCTTCGGGGAAGGCTGGCTCATCAAAGTTGCCCCCAGTAACCCCGCCGAATGGGACGAATTGATGACCCCTGACGCATACGCCGCCGCGAACGCATAGCGGATTGGAGCCAACGCATGAAATTTATTCCAAACACACCGGAAGAACAGGCGGAGATGCTCGCTGCCATCGGCGTTGAGTCCATTGCCGACCTGTTTGAAGCTGTGCCGGAAAAGGTTCGCTTCCCGGAACTGAACTTGCCCAAACCGATGTCTGAACTGGAAATTATGTCGGAACTGACCGCCATCAGCGACAAAAACGCCGACACCTTCCATTACAGCGCATTTGTGGGCGCGGGCGCATACAACCATTTCCAGCCCAGCATTGTCGCCCAGATGATTGGGCGCAGCGAATTTTACACGGCATACACCCCCTATCAGCCTGAAGTGAGCCAGGGGACATTGCAGGCAATCTTTGAATACCAGTCCATGGTATCGGCATTGCTGGCAATGGACGTGGTGAATGCCAGCCATTATGATGGCGCGACGGCACTGGCGGAAGCCGCCATTATGGCGGTGAATGTGAGCCGGGGCAAACGGAAGAAGGTGCTGATTCTGCCCGGCATCAAACCGACATACCGCAAAGTGATGCGCACATACACCCAGGGGATGGACATTGAGATTACGGGCGATGAAAATCCCGACACCGATTTAACCGCGCTGACCGCAATGCTCGATGCGGATACCGCGTGCCTTGTGGTGCAATCGCCCAATTTCTTCGGCGAGCTGGAAGACTTGCGCGGGCTGGCGGATGCCGTTCACGCCGCCGGCGCACTGTTGGTTGTCCACACCGACCCGCACGCCTGCGGGCTGTTCACCCCGCCGGGCGAATACGGCGCGGACATCGTCACCGCCGAAGGGCACGCGCTGGGGAACGCGCTCAATTACGGCGGTCCCTATCTCGGCATTTTTGCCACCACCCACAAACTGGTGCGCAAAATGCCGGGGCGAGTGGTCGGGCAGACCGTCGATAAAAACGGCAAACGTGGTTTTGTGCTGACCCTTTCCACCCGCGAGCAGCACATCCGGCGCGAAAAAGCCACCAGCAATATCTGCTCGAACCAGGGGTTGAATGCGCTGGCGGCGGCGGTGTACCTCGCCGCGATGGGCAAAAACGGAATGCGCCGCGTGGCGGAGTTGACTTATCACAAAGCCCATTACGCCGCGGCGGAAATTGACAAATTACCCGGATACAGCGTGCTGACCACCAAACCTTTCTTCAAAGAATTTGTGGTGCAATGCCCCAAACCGGTTGCCGACATTAATGCCGCATTGTTGACCCGCAACATCATCGGCGGCTTTGATTTGTCGCGGCGATGCCCGGAACGCACCCATCAGATGCTCGTTGCGGTGACGGAAATGAATTCGCGGGCGCAGATTGATGCGTTTGTGACGGCGCTGAAGGAGGTGGCATAATGTACGAACCGTTATTGTTTGAAATTTCAAAACCCGGTCGGGTGGCAATTGACCTGCCCGATTTGGATGTGCCGGAAGCGCCCCTCCCCACCGAATTTCTCCGCGCGGATGCCCCGCCGTTGCCCGAATTGAGCGAATTGGACGTGGCGCGGCATTATGTTCGCCTCAGCCAGAAAAACTATTCCGTGGACAGCGTCTTTTACCCGCTCGGTTCCTGTACCATGAAATATAATCCCAAAGTGAACGAAGCCGTTGCCGCAAAGCCGAAATTCACCGCGACCCACCCGCTGCAACCCCTTGAAACGGTGCAGGGGAATTTACAGTTGATGTTTGAATTGCAGAAAATGCTCGGCGAGATTTCCGGGCTGCCGGACGTGAGCCTGCAACCGGCTGCCGGCGCGCACGGCGAGTTTGCCGGGGTGCTGGTGATGCGGGCGTATCATCTCTCGCGCGGGGATACCAAACGCACCAAAATGCTCATCCCCGATTCTGCGCACGGAACCAACCCCGCCTCATCGGCGATGTGCGGCTTCACCGTGCAGGAAATTCCCAGCGACGACCGGGGCAATATTGATTTGGACGCGCTGAAAGCCGCGTGTGATGATACGGTGGCGGGCTTGATGATCACCAACCCCAACACGCTCGGCTTGTTTGAAGAACGGATGGTGGAGGTGGTGCAGACCATTCACGATTGCGGC
>JAJRSQ010000340.1 GCA_024278725.1 Chloroflexota bacterium | reverse complement strand
TTTGTAAAATTCTTCGGGATGTTTGCCGCTTTTCAGAAGACGGGGGTTTTGTCCGATGGCTTCTTGGTAGCTGTAGCCCGTAATATCGGTGAAGGCGGGGTTCACATATTCAATGATGCCGTCGGTATCGGTGATTTCCACACTTTCGGCGGCTTGTGCGATGGCGGTTTCCAGCCGCACCCGTGTTTGTTCCACTTCCTGCTCGCGGGAAATATCGCGGAAAGAAACGACCACCCCGGTGATATTTCCCGTTTCATCGCGGATGGGCGCGCTGGTGTATGCCACAGGAAACGATGAACCATTCTTTCGCCAGAAAACTTCATCCCGCACATAATGGGTTTTGCCGGTGCGGATGGTGTGGTGGACTAAACAATCTTCGGAGGGGTAGGGTGTGCCGTCCGCGCGAGAATGATGCACCAGAGAATGATGGTGCTTGCCGATGAGTTCGGCATTGTTCCAGCCGGTCATTTTTTCCGCACTGCGATTGATGAAGGTGACATTGCCCTCGGTGTCCAGCCCGTAAATGCCCTCGGCGGTGGTGTTCAAAATTTGCTGGCTGCGATAACTGAGTTCTTTTAGCGAGGCGGTTGCCGGTTTCTGCTCGGTAATATCGTGGATGGTGGCATACAGCAGTTGCCGGTTCCGGATGGTGACGGGACCGCAGTACACTTCTACCGTGCGGATGTCTCCATTGGCTCGCTTGTGCCGGATGATGAAAAAATTGCGGGTATTGGTTCGGGCGCGGTGCATGTTGCTGAAAACTTCATCGGAAGAATTGGTACTGAGGTCATTCATCTTTTTGCGGGTGAGTTCGGCGTGGGGGTAGCCGTAGAAATCGCAGGCGGCAGGGTTGGCGTCCACAATGCCGGCATCGGCGGGGTCAATCAGCAGCATAGCGGTTCGGTTGTTGGTGAAGAGGCTTTGATAATAATGTTTGCCCATCTCCGCCATTTCTTCGGCGCGTTTAATTCGTTTGAAGGTGTCATGAATGCGCCATACACCGACTACCAATAATATCGCAATGGCGAACATAATTAATTCGCCCGACCATGTGGCACGCCTGAAAAAGTGGAGGGCAACAATATCGTGGATAACCAGCAGCACTATCGCAGCGGAAAGGAGCAGCCATGCCGAGCGTCTGTGGGTGAGGGCGATGAGGCGTAAAGCAAGGATGGCGGCGAATGTTTGCAGTAAAATCGTGGCGACAATAACAACTTCAATCGGCATAATTTCTCCGTTGAGCCATCCTTGGCATAAAATATACGGTCACAGAATACCACAAAAGTTTGGAAATACCAATAAATACTCAATGGCACGGCTGTTGCAAAATCGAATGGTGTATTTCAATCACGAATAACACGAATGGACGAATATCACGAATGTTTATCGGTTATTTGTGCCATTCGGATATTCGTGATATTCGTGATTTTGTCGTCTGCGCTGAGAATTCTGATTCGAGATTCAAATATGTCCGTCTCACGAATATTGACCATTTGCCGTGTTTGCGGGTATAATTCGCGGTAAATTTTTTGAAAAGGATACTGTTTTCACCCATGCAACCCATTCCCCAACAAATTGCCGCTGAACTGAACTTGCGACCGGCACAAGTTCAGCGCACCATCGAACTGTTTGATGACGATAATACCCTTCCTTTTGTGGCGCGCTACCGAAAAGAAGTGACCGGCGGGCTGGACGAGGAACAATTACGCCTGATAAAAGAACGCCTGACCGCCCTGCGAAAACTCGCCGAGCGGCGCGACACGATTTTGAAAACCATCGCCGAGCAGGGGAAATTGACCCCCGAACTGGAAGCGAAAATCAACGCGGCGGAGACGATGCAGGTTTTGGAAGACCTCTACCTGCCCTACCGACCCAAACGCCGCACCCGCGCCACCATCGCCCGTGAACGCGGGCTGGCGCCGTTGGCGGAGGCGTTGCGGGCGCAAAGCGGCGGCGATTTGCCGGCGCTCGCCGCGCAATTTGTTTCGGAGGATGTGCCGGACGTTGATGCCGCGCTGGCGGGCGCGCGCGATATTCTGGCGGAATCGGTGGCGGAACACGCCGAAATCCGCGCCGCCGTGCGCGAATTCACCGCCGCGACGGCGTATCTGGTGACCAAAGCCACCGCCGATGCCGCCGCCAAAGACCCCCGCCACGTTTACGAAATGTATTACGATTTCCGCGAGCCGCTTTATCTGCTCCCCCCCCACCGCTTGCTGGCAATCAATCGCGGCGAGCGTGACGGCGTGCTGAAGGTGAAATTGGAGCTGGAAACGGACACCGTGCTGGGTAAAATCGAAAGTCAGTTCATCACCCATAAAAACGGCGCGTTTGCCGACCAGTTGCAACTCGCCGTCACCGATGCCTATAAACGTCTGCTCGGTCCGTCCATTGAGCGGGAAGTGCGCCAAATCCATTCGGCGGATGCGGACGACCATGCCATCAATAATTTTGGGGTGAACCTGAAGAATCTGCTTTTGCAGGCGCCGGTGAAGGGAAAAGTGGTCATCGGTATTGAC
>JAJRSQ010000339.1 GCA_024278725.1 Chloroflexota bacterium | reverse complement strand
GGGTTGACGGATTGGATGGTTGCCACCGGCGAACTGAACGGCAATTATGCGTGGGATGTCTCGTTGAACGGGCAATCGCTGGGTGATGGCACGGTGGACGCGGCGAATATCGACCAATCGGTCAGCATGACCGCCGCCGTGCAGGAACTGCTGGCGGATACCGTCAACCGGCTGGTGATTGAGCGCAATCCCCCTGCCGGCGCAACTACCGGCGACGGGCGGCTCTATTACACTGCCCGGCTGGAATATTACAAGCCCGTGGAAGACGTGAAAGCGCTGGAACGGGGCATCATCGTCGCCCGGCAATATTCACTGGCAGACGACCCCGACGGGCGCGCCATCACCTCGGCGCGGGTGGGCGACATCATCACCGTGAAAATCACGCTCATCGCCCCGCACGACCTGCATTATGTGCTGGTGGAAGACCCCATCCCCGCCGGTACGGAAGGGATTGACCGCAGTCTGCTGACCACCAGCATCGTCGGCGAGCGCCCGGAATTGAGTCGCACCGACCGTCCGAATCGGTACGGGTGGGGCTGGTGGTACTTCAACCACACCGAACTGCGCGACGAAAAAGCGGCGCTCTTCGCCACCTACCTGCCCAAAGGGACGTATGAATACACCTACCAGATTCGCGCCAGCCTGCCGGGGCAGTACCGCGTCATCCCCACCCACGCCGAAGAAATGTACTTCCCCGAAGTTTTCGGGCGCGGCGACGGCGGGGTGTTCACTGTGACGGAGTAGGGGCAAATAGAGATTGGTTGATTGGTTATTGGAGATTTCCGCCACGCTCCAATAACCAATCTCCGCTGTTGCCTCTGCCGCCGTTTTGGTTATACTGAAATTATGAACCTTTCAGACACATCACCGGAAATTGAAGCGATACAACTTGCCCACTTGCGGCAAATGTCCGCCGCCCGGAAATTAGCACTGGTGGGCGAAATGAATCGCACCGTGCGGACATTGGCGCTCGCCGGGCTGAAACAACGTTACCCGCACGATACGCCCGCCCAACGCCGCCGCCGGCTGGCATCGCTCATCCTCGGCGAGCCGCTCGCCACACAGGTGTACGGAGCCGCCAATGCTGACTGAACCCCTTGCCGTAACATTGACTGTCACCGATATTTTGGAAACGTTGGATGTGCCGTATGCACTCGGCGGGTCGCTGGCAAGCGCGGTGCATGGCGTTATGCGCGCCACAATGGACGCAGACATCGTTGCCGCACTGCTACCTGAACATATTGCACCCTTCGTTTCACAGGTTAAAAATGCCTTTTACGCCGATGAACGCGCTATCGAAACGGCGGTACGCCAAAAAACATCTTTCAACCTCATCCATCTGGAAACGATGTTCAAAATTGATATTTTCATTGCCAAAACCGCTCCGCTCGAAACCGCCCAATTGGCGCGCCGAATTCGGCAACAAGTCAGCGAATCACCCCCGCGCCATATTTTTGTTACTTCACCGGAAGATACCATTTTGGCAAAATTGGTCTGGTATCGCAACGGCGGAGAGGTCTCCGACCGACAATGGCGGGATATCGAGGGTATCGTCAATGTGCAAAAAAGCCGTTTGGATGTGGAATATCTGCGCCGGATGGCGGAGCAATTGAATGTGGCTGACCTGCTTGATGCATTGTTCTAAAATTACGCGGCGACGGCGGGGTGTTCACTGTGACGGAGTAACAATGTAGGGGCACGATGCATCGTGCCCCTACAACGGGGGAAACGGCGGCAGGGGCTTGCCTCTGCCGCTGTTTTGGTTATACTGACACACAAGACTGGTGTTCAAAAGGATGGTGTCGTATGCTTCAGCGAGAGAAAACCTATATTTCGCCGGAAGAATATCTGGCGATGGAAGAAAAGGCAGACCAAAAAAGCGAATATTTCAACGGAGAAGTTTTTATGATGGTTGGCGCATCAATCAATCACAACCGCATTACCGGCAATATCAACGCTTTTTTCAATGCCGCACTCGCCAACACCACCTGCGAATCCTTCGCCAGCGATATGCGCTTGCAAGTGAAAGCCAACGGGCTGTACACCTACCCTGATGTGATGGTCGTGTGCGGCAAACCGGAATTCGCCGCAGGGCGCAACGATACCCTCACCAACCCCATCCTGATTGTTGAAGTGCTATCGCCGTCCACCAAAAACTACGACCGTGGACAAAAATTTATGCTGTATCGCGCCATCGAAACCCTGATGGATTATGTACTGGTAGACCAAGACCGCCCGCACGTGGAATATTTCCACCGGCTGGATGATGGACGCTGGATACTGACCGAATTCGATACCGCCGACGCCACCTTGCACCTTGAAGCGCTGCAACTCGACATCCCCATCACCCGCATTTACCAAAAAGTAGATTGGCAAACCGAATAACTATGGATTTACTTTCAACCCTCAACCCCGCCCAACAACAAGCCGTATCCGCCACCGAAGGTCCCGTGCTGGTGCTGGCAGGTCCCGGTTCCGGCAAAACCCGCGTGTTGATTCACCGCGTGGGGCATTTGATTCAGAATTTACACGTTGAACCGTGGCGCATCATGGCGGTCACGTTCACCAATAAAGCCGCCCGCGAGATGAAAGAACGGCTGGCGAAACAGGGCATCCTCACCCCGGCGCAACTCAATGCGCTCACCGTGGGGACGTTCCACGCCATCTGCGCCCGTATCCTCCGCCGTGAAATTGAGCAGATAGGTCCCTTCAGCCGCGATTTCGTGATTTTCGACAGCAGCGACCAGCAAACGGTGGTCAAGCAGATTTTGAAGGAATTGAATCTCGACCCGAAACGGTATTCCCCGCAAGCCGTTCACAGCGGCATTTCCAAAGCAAAAAACGAACTGAAAACTGCCGACAAACTGCGCACCGACAATTATTGGGCGGAGATTGTGCGGCGGGTGTATGAACGGTATGAAGAAGTGCTGGAAGCGAACAACGCCCTCGATTTTGATGACCTCATCATGAAAACGCACCAACTGCTCGCCACCATGCCCGCCGTGCTGGACAAATATCAGCAGCGTTATCTGCACATTATGGTGGATGAGTTTCAGGACACCAACATGGCGCAGTATGAGCTGGTCAAAATGCTGGCAGACGGGCATCGCAATATTTTTGTGGTGGGCGATGAAGACCAATCGATCTATTCGTGGCGCGGCGCGGATTATCGCAATGTGCGACGCTTCAAACAAGATTTCCCCACGGCGAAAACCATTCTGCTGGAACAGAATTACCGTTCCACCGAAACGATTTTGCACGCCGCCAATGCGCTCATCACCAAAAACCGGCATCGCCACGCCAAAAATCTATTCACCGACCGCAGTAAAGGGCTACCGATTATTCGGGTGGAAACCTACACCGGCTACGATGAAGCCCGCTTCGTGGTGCAGGAAATTGAACGCCTGCGCGCGAAAGCGGACATCAACCCCGCCGATGTGGCGGTGATGTACCGCACCAACGCCCAATCGCGGGTGATTGAGGAGGCGTTCATCGCGGCGGGGATGCCGTACCGGCTGGTGCGCGGCACGCGCTTTTATGAACGGAAGGAAGTGAAAGACGCGCTGGCGTACCTTCGATTAATCCACAACCCCAACGACCGGGTCGCGCTGGGGCGCATCATCAATATGCCCCGCCGCAATATCGGTTCAAAAACAGTGCAAACGCTGTTCGACTGGGCGGCGACAATGGATTATTCCCCCTGGCAGGCGCTGGTGGCGCTCCACAATTTCACCGAAGATACCACCGATGCCCCACCCATGCCATCCCCATTTAAACCGCGAGCGGCGAAAAGTCTGGCGGCATTCACCAAAATCATCCTGCTGTTGCTGGCGGCGAAAGAAAAAATGCCGCTGGTCGATTTGATTGACCTAATGCTGGCGCGTTCCGGCTATAAAAATATGCTGAATGACGGCAGTGACGAAGGCGCGGAACGCTGGGAAAACCTGCAAGAGTTGAAAACCGTCGCCCGCAATTATGAAGGATTGGACGGCGCGGAAGCCCTGTCGCAATTTTTGGAAGAAGTGGCGCTGGTGTCGGATGTGGACGGCTTGAAAGAGGATGCGGGCGGTCCTGCCCTGCTCACCCTACACGCCGCCAAAGGGCTGGAATTTCCGATTGTGTTCATGGTGGGCATGGAAGAAGGCATCTTCCCCCATTCCCGCAGCAAAGAAGACCCCGACCAGATGGAAGAAGAACGGCGGCTGGCGTATGTCGGCGTGACGCGTGCCAAAGACCGGCTGTACCTGACCCACGCCTTTCGGCGCACCATCTACGGGCGCGAAGAGATGAGCGAACCGTCGCAATTTCTGGCGGACATCCCCCCCGAATTGGTGGACGTGCAAACCACACAAATCAATCGCCGGTCGTCACGTCCGCGCCAAGACCGTCGCAGCCAATATACCGGCAGCAGCGGGTATCGCCGCCAGACGCGGTGGGAGCCGCCCGGACGGCGGCGGGCGAAAGAATCGGCGCCGGTTTTGGGGCAATTCAGAATCGGCGACCGGGTTTCCCACAAAACTTTCGGCGAAGGAACGGTGGTATCCATAAAAATGCAGGACAATGACGAAGAAGTGACCGTCGCTTTCCCTGAAAAAGGCATCAAGCGGCTACTGGTGAGTCTCGCTCCCCTGAAAAAACTATAAACTTATGTCAAATCTCATTCGCGGATTGTACGAGTAGACATATTATGTTATAATAATCGGGAAATGAACCGTATTTAGCCAAACGGAGTTTCCGCAAATGGTAGAAAAAACCGTAGAAATTCAGCGAAAGATGTTAGGGGTATTGATGCAGAACGCCCGCCAGCGCATCGGACTCACCGTCGCCGAAACGGCAACCCTGCTCGGCATCCCTTCCGACACACTCGCCGCCTATGAGCGCGGCGCGGATGAAGCGGGCTTGCCCACGCTGGAAGCGCTGGCTGAAATCTGCCGCGTGCCGCTCAGCTATTTTTGGGCGGAAGACACCCTGCCCGACCCCACCCCGCGCATCAATCCGGCAAAAGGCATCGCCTTGCGCCGAAAGATGGTCGGGGTGCTGTTGGCGCAAGCCCGCCAGCAAGCCGGCATCTCGGCGGAAGCGGCAGCCTCGGCGGCGGGCATCTCATCGGATGCGCTGGCTGAAATCGAATTGGGCGATGTCGAAGTGCCCTTCAGCCAATTGAAAATGCTGCTGGCAACTTATGACGTTCCGCTCGAAAAAATTTTGACCGACATTGACGCCACCGGCGGGACAAACGGCACATCGCAACCTGCCCCCACGCAATTTTCCCCCACCCAATTGCCAGACACCACCCAATTTCCCGACGATGTGCAGGCATTTTTGCAAGACCCGGCGAACATCCTTTACATCAAACTGGCAATGAAATTGCACAACCTTTCGGCGGATAATTTGCGCGCCCTAGCGGAAGGCATTCTGGAAATCACGTATTAATTGGGGAAACAATGACCGATTTGGATAAACTTCAAAAGGAAGGACTCGACGCTTTTCGGGCGGGAAATTACGCGCTGGCGGAAGAGACATTTCTGGCGCTGATAGACGCCGCCACCGCCGAAGGCAATCTCACCAAAGCCGCCGAAGCCAACAACGACCTCGGCGTGGTGCGCAAACAGTTGGGAGACATTGACGGCGCGCTCGCGGCGCTCAACGCCGCGCTGAAATATTATCAGGATGCTGATGATGAACGCGGCGAAGCGCACGTGCTGGGAAACTTCGGCATGGTGGAAGAAGCCGCCGGTCAAATTGAGGATGCCATCCAAAGCTATTTGGACAGCGCAAGTATTTTTGAAGAGCTGGGCGATTCGGAAATGGCGATGTATTCATGGCAGGCGCTCAGCCGCTTGCGTCTCAAACAAAAAGACTGGGTCAACGCCATCGCCGCATACGAGGAAGGCATCGCCCATCTGCCCGACAATTCCATCAAAAAGAAGCTGGTGCAGACGCTATTGAAGACCCCGCAGAAACTTCTGGGAAGATAATTGGCAAAGAAAAAAGCCACGCCGAAATGACGTGGCTTTTTGTTTTCACCGAATTTACGATTCTTCCTTCGCTTTTTTGTGCTCGTCGATGATTTTCTGCACCAAGTGCGAGGGCACGCTTTGGTAATGCGAGAGTTTTTGCTCGTACACGCCGCGCCCTTGAGTGATGGAACGGAGTTCCGTGCCATAGCGTTGAATTTCCGCCAACGGAACCAGCGCCGTAATCACGGTGTCGCCCTTCAACTGCTCCATCCCCTGCACCTGCCCGCGTTTGGTGGTCAAATCGCCCATCACATCGCCGGTGTAGGCTTCGGGAATCGTCACCCGAATTTCCATGACCGGTTCCAACAGCACCGGCGATGCCGCCATAAACGCAATTTTGAACGCTTCACGCCCGGCAATCTGGAAGGCAATATCCTTCGAGTCGACCGGGTGCTCTTTCCCGTCAACGGCAATCGCGCGGATGTCCACAATGGGTGAGCCTGCGAGTACGCCTTGCGCCATCACCTGCTTGATGCCCTTTTCCACGGAGGGCAGGAAAACGCTCGACACCGCGCCTCCGAAAATTTCACTCTTGAATTCAAAATCGCCGCCGCGTTCCAGCGGTTCGAGCCGCAATTCGATTTCCCCGAATTGCCCGGCGCCGCCGGTCTGTTTTTTGTGGCGATACCGTCCGCTCGCGGTTTTGGTGATGGTTTCCTGATACGGCACTTTCGGAATGGAGGTATCGATGTTCAGCCCGTATTTGTCCGCCATCCGTCTCACGGCAACGTCGATGTGTGTTTCGCCCATGCCTTCCAGCAAATATTCGTGGGTGCGGGTTTCGGTGCGCGCATTGAGGGTGGGGTCGGCGGCGGTGAGACGCTGAATGGTGGGTCCCAGTTTCGCCGTGTCGGACTGCGTTTTGGGATGCACGGCAACCGCGTAAAGGGGTTCGGGATATTGGGCGGGAATGGCTTGGTAGCCTTCCCCTTTGGCGCACAGTGTGTCGCCGGTTTTGGTGTGGCTCAATTTCACCACCGCACCGATGTCGCCCGCCACCACTTCGCTCACCGGAAGCTGTTCCTTCCCGCGCGGCAGGAAGAGCGAACCGATGCGTTCTTCGGCTTCCGCATTGGTGTTGAACAAACGGGTATCGGATTTCACCGTGCCGGAAAGGACTTTGAAGTAGCTTACCGTGCCGTATTGGTCATCAACCGTTTTGAAGACGCGCGCCACAACCGGACCATCGGCTTTCACGTCGAGCGTGACCTCTTCACCCTTTTTCTGCACAGTCACTTGCGGCGCCGGTGCGGGCAGGTTATGAATGACGTTGTGCATGAAAGAGCGGATGGCAACATTTGTGGTAGCGGAACCGCAGAAAACCGGCACCAGATTTCCGCTCTTCAACCCTTTCCGCAAACCGAAGGCAATATCATCCTCGGTCAATTCTTCGCCGTCAAAATATTTCATCATCAGGTCGTCGTCACCTTCGGCGGCGGCTTCGACCATTTCGGTGCGGAATTCTTCGATTTCGTCCGCCATATTCGCGGGCGCTTCGGCAATATCCGCTTCCGCGCCGGTATAGGCATCCAGCGTGACCAAATCAACAATCCCCAAAAAATGTTCGCCTTCCCGAATGGGGAGTTGCATGGGCACAAAGGTGGCGTCGAATTTTTCGCGCAGTTCGCCCATCACCCGGCGATAACTGGCGTTGTCGCGATCCATTTTGTTGATGAACACAGCGCGGGGCTTGCCCATTTCTTCGGCGCGCTTCCAAGCCAGCATCGTGCCGACTTCCACCCCCGACGCGCCATCAAGCACCAGCACCGCAACATCCGCGGCAGACAAACTGCTGATGACCTCTCCCACAAAATCCAAATACCCCGGGGCGTCAATCACGTTGATTTTATGGTCTTTCCACTCCACGGGGGCGACCGCCGAATTGATGGAGATGGTTCGACGAATTTCTTCATCGTCAAAGTCGGTAACAGTGTTGCCCTCTTCCACTTTGCCCAATCGGTTGATAGCGCCGGTATTGAACAGCATCGCTTCTGCCAACGATGTTTTTCCGGAACCACTGTGTCCCAGCAAAGCGATATTACGGATGTGTTCAGTTTGATAGACTTTAGCCATTCATAACTCCTTTGTTCATATTCGATTAGTAGGGAGTAAGAAGTAGGAAGCAAGATTTCGGCGGCAATTCTTGCAACCTGTTCCTTACCACCTACTATTTCACAAGTGCCAATTTTAACGTAATTGTGGAAGATTGTCAAAGCCATTTCAACATGGTACACTAGCCGCAATTATGGCTCACACATATCTTCAACGAGGTAGATTTTATGGCGACCTTTATTCCCGAACCCTTTCGCATTAAATCCGTAGAACCCATCAAACAAACCACCCGCGCCGAACGGGACGCGCTGCTGGCTGAAGCGGGCTATAATATCTTCAGCCTGCGCGCCAGCGACGTTTACATTGACCTGCTCACCGACTCCGGCACCGGCGCGATGAGCGCCAACCAGTGGGCGGGCATCATGTCCGGCGATGAAAGTTACGCCGGGGCGCGCAACTTCTTCAACTTCCGGGATGCCGTCCGCGACATCATGGGCTTTGAATTCGTCGCGCCGACCCATCAAGGGCGCGGGGCGGAAAATGTTCTGTTCAGCATTATGGTGCACCCGGGCGAAACTGTGCCCAACAACACCCACTTCGACACCACTATGGCGAACATTCTGGCGCGAAACGGAAACCCCACCAACCATGTCATCCCCGAAGCCAACGACCCATCGCTTGACCTGCCTTTCAAAGGGAATATGGACATCGCCGCACTGGAAGCCTTCATCGAAAAAACGGGCGCGGAAAACATCCCCCTGGGGATGCTCACCATCACCAACAACAGCGGCGGCGGGCAACCTGTCTCGCTGGAAAATATCCGCCAAACCGCCGAAGTGTATCACCGGCACAATATTCCTTTTTTCATTGACGCATGTCGCTTCGCCGAGAACGCCTATTTCATTCAACAGCGCGAGCCCGGCTACCGGGATAAATCCATCCGCGAAATAACCCGCGAAATTTTCGCCGTGGCGGATGGTTGTCTGATGAGCGCAAAAAAAGACGCGCTGGTGAACATCGGCGGTTTTTTGGCGCTGCGCGATGAAGAATTGTACCGCCAGATTGCGCAGGAATTGACCCTCCGTGAGGGCTTCCCGACCTATGGCGGACTCGCCGGGCGCGATTTGGAAGCGATGGCGCGCGGGTTGTATGAAGGGACGGATGAAGATTATCTGCGTTACCGCATCGGGCACACCAAATATCTGGCGGACAGCCTCAGCGAAGCGGGCATTCCCGTTTTGCAACCCTCCGGCGGGCATGCCGTCTATCTGGACGCGAAACAAATTGCGCCGCACATCCCCGCCAGCCAATTCCCCGCGCAGGCAGTTACTGCCGCGCTGTATCTGGAAGGGGGTATCCGGGGGGTGGAATTGGGCAGTTTGATGTTCGCCCATCCGCACCCGCAAACGGGCGAATGGCTGTACCCGGAATTGGAGCTGGTGCGGCTCGCCATTCCGCGCAGGATGTACACGCAAGCACATCTCGATTACGTGGTGAAAGTTGCCAAACACGTCTTTGAAAACCGCGCCGACCTGCCCGGCTACCGCATCACCTATCAAACAAAATTTCTGCGCCACTTCACCGCGCGGCTGGAACCGATTAAAAATTAGAGATTAGAAATTGAAGGTTGGTTGTGTGCCGGAATCTCCAACCTCCAATTAACCAACAACTATCATGCAAACCGGAACCTACATTTTACTGCTGCATCTCCCCGTGGATGCGGAATTGAATATTCCCGAATTGGATTCGCCCCTGTTCCCCGCCGGATTTTACGCCTACGCCGGCGGCGCGGAGAACCTGCCGGAACGCCTCAAAGCGCACCTCACCCCGCCGGAACACCCCGCCGAACACATCGACTTCCTGCGGCAGGTCGCCGCCGTGTCCGAAGTCTGGCTGACGATGAGCGCCACACCTCACCCGCACACATGGGTGGATTTGCTGCTCGCCATCCCCGGCGCCATCTCCATTGCCGACGGCTTCGGCGTGAGCGGGTGCGACTGCGACAGCCATCTGGTCTATTTTGATGTCCGCCCGCAACTGGACGATTTCCAAATCGGCGCGCGCAGACTTTTCCCCGATGAAGTCATCATCATCGCCAAAACAGACGGATAACTTTCCCGAAAAATGACCATTCAAACATTACTCCGGCAATTGAAAAACCCCGACACCCCCGACGAAATCGCCGAGCAAGCCGCCATTGCGCTGGGCGAAGCGGGCAACGCAGGCTGGACGGCAATTGAATCGCTGGTCGGCGATGCAGACCCCGACCGGCGTTTTTGGGCGGTGCGCGCGCTGTGGGGAAACGGCAGCGAGGCGGCAGTTTCGCAATTGATTGCCCTGCTCGCCGACCCCGATGAAATGGTGCGCAGCGCCGCCGCGCTCGCGCTGGGCGAAATGCGCGCCGAAAACGCCATCCCCGCGCTGTTGAACGCAGCTGCCGC
>JAJRSQ010000338.1 GCA_024278725.1 Chloroflexota bacterium | reverse complement strand
GTTCAGCAGCAGTTGGGGCAGGATTACGAAGTTCGCCGGCTTGATTTGAGCAACGGCAGCGTTCCCGCCGACGTGGATGTGCTGCTGGTCATCGCGCCGCAATCCATGAACGACAAACAGCGCTTCGCCATCGACCAATACCTGATGCGCGGCGACTCGGTGGTGCTTGCCGCCGGAAATTACGCCGCCGAACCCGACCCGATGAGCGGCAGTCTGGCGTTAAAACCGCTCGATGGCGGCTTGCGCGATATGCTGGCGAGTTACGGCGTGGACGTTCAGCAATCGCTGGTGATGGACCCGCAGAATGAGCCGTTCCCCGTGATGGTCAGCCGGAACATCGGCGGATTGCCCGTGCAGGAAGTGCAAGCGGTCAATTACCCCTTCTTTGTGGACGTGCGCCCCAACGGCATGGCGAAAAACAACCCGATTGTGGCGAACCTGCCCGCCGTCACCCTGCATTGGACATCGCCGGTGATGGTGGACGCCGACAAAAACGCCGACCGCACCGTGACCACGCTGCTGAAATCCAGCCCGAAATCATGGCTGCGCACCGGCACCGACATTCAACCCGACATGCAAGCTTACCCCGATTTGGGTTTCCCGGTGGAAGGGGAGCAGAAATCGTACCCGCTGGCGGTCGCCATTCAGGGTTCATTTGAAAGTTACTTCAAGGGGAAAGACTCGCCGCTGGCGGCAGACGCTTCCACCGACACCCAATCCACCGGCAATGTCGGCGTCATCGAATCCTCGCCCGATACCGCACGGTTGGTGGTCGTCGGCAGCGCGGAATTCCTGAACGACACCATCTTCAACATCTCCGCCCGCCTGACGCGCGACCGCTACCTGAACACCCTGCAATTCGCCCAAAACGCGGTTGACTGGTCGGTGGAAGATTTGGACTTGTTGAGCATCCGCTCGCGGGGCACGCAAGCGCACGTGCTGAAACCGATGACCGAGCGGGAACAATCGCTGTGGGAAGGGGCGAACTATCTCGCCGCCCTGCTGGCACTGCTGGCAATCGGTATCATCTGGAACGTGCGTCGCCGCAATGAACAACCGATGGAACTGTTGCCCCGACGCGAATTTTCGGAACTGGACGAACAGGAGGCATACCATGCACACGCCTAATGCTTCAACATGGGATGGAAATTTATGGCGCAACAACCGGCTGCTGCAAATTTTAGCCGGGCTGCTGGTGGTGCAATTAATTCTGGTGGGGATAATGTATTTCCCCAAAGGAAAACCCGCCGCCACCGGCACCCCCCTGCTGGGCGGCATCACGGTGGATGACATCACCGCCATCACCGTCACCGACGCGAAAGGGAAAACAATTTCTCTGGAAAAACAGGGGGATAGCTGGGTGCTGCCCGCCGCAGACAACTACCCCGCCGATGATGCCCGCGTCGGGAAAATATTGGACAAACTGACCGCCATCAAAACCGACCGGCTCATCACCAAAACGACGGACAGCCATAAACGGCTGGAAGTTGCCGCCGACAAATTTCAGCGCAAAGTTGAGCTGACCACCGCCGACGGCACATCGCGGACGATGTTCATCGGCAGCAGCGCGGGCATCAAAGCCACCCACGTGCGGCTGGACGGCAACGCGGAAACGTATCTCACCGGCGAACTGTCGAACTGGGATGTCCCGGCGGACGCATCGGGCTGGGTGAAACCCGATTTTTACAGCGTGAACAAAGACAATATCACCGCCATCACCATCAAAAATGCCGCCGGCACGCTCGAATTTTCCAAAGACAGCGACGGCAATTGGACGCTCGCGGGGCTGGGCGCGGATGAGAAACTCGATACCGCCAAAGTCAACGCCATGCTCAACAACGCCGGCAAAATCAACCTGAACCGCCCCATCGGCAAAACCGCCGACCCCGCGCCGGGGATGGATGACCCGTCGGCAGTGGTGACCGTCACCGTGCAGGGGGAATCGGGCGCGGCGGAAACCGTCACCCTGACCTTCGGCACGAAAAACGACAGCAACCAATACCCGCTGCAAACCTCCACCTCCGATTATCTGGCGTGGGTATCTGGCTTTGTGGGCGACACCTTCGCCGCCAAAACCCGCACCGACTTCATCGCGCAGCCGCCCACCCCCACCCCGGAAGTGAGCGGCGGAAATTAAGGAGTATGGCGTGATGTGTGGAACTGGAGATTGGAGATTGGCAAATCGGCAATTTGACCAACCGCCGGCCGCCGATTACCATCCCTCACATCACGCCTCACGTTTTTTGGCAGACCCTTGCATCCCTGTAAAAATCATTCGCTTGAACCGGAGACCGCTATGGATATGACATCTATCCGACAAATTAATGAACAGGTGGAAGAAGAAGCCGTCTTTCTGCACGATTTATGGGCGGAAGTGAACAAAATTATGGTGGGCCAGGAAGCGCTGGTAGAACGGGTACTGGTTGCCCTGCTGGCCGACGGGCATATTTTACTGGAAGGCGTGCCGGGGCTGGCGAAAACCCTGCTGGTGAAAACGATGGCCCAGGCTATCCACGCCGATTTTGCCCGCATCCAGTTCACGCCCGACCTGTTGCCCGCCGACCTGCTCGGCACGCAGGTGTACAATCCGCGCAGCAGCGAATTTTCCATCCATAAAGGCCCCATTTTTACCAACCTGATTTTGGCCGACGAAATCAACCGCGCCCCCGCCAAAGTGCAATCGGCCCTGCTGGAAGCCATGCAGGAACGGCAAATCACTCTCGGCGATACCACTTTTGCGCTGAACGACCTGTTTTTGGTGCTGGCAACCCAGAATCCCATCGAGCAGGAAGGGACATATCCCCTGCAGGAGGCGCAGGTTGACCGTTTTATGCTCAAAGTCATTGTAGATTATCCCAAACGGAGCGAAGAGCGCCTCATTATGGAACGCTTCACCGGCGCGCCGCTGCCCCCCGTGCGCCCGGTCGTTGAACCGGCGCGCATTTTGCAGGCCCGGAAATCGGTGCGGCAAATTTATGTGGATGATAAAATCAAGGAATACATTCTCGATTTGGTATTTGCCACCCGCCGCCCCGGCGAAAACGGATTGGCCGGGTTAAAGCATCTCATCGCCTTTGGGGCTTCGCCGCGCGCCAGTCTGTACCTGATAATGGCCGCCCGCGCCCACGCCTTTTTGAAGGGGCGCGGCTTCGTCACCCCGGAGGACATCAAACAGGTTGCGCCCGATGTGCTGCGTCACCGCATCATCACCACCTACGAAGCCGAAGCGGAAGACATTACCAGCGCGGACATCATCCGGCAAATTTTTGATGAAATCGAAGTGCCGTAAAAACAGTGCAAAAAGCAAAATGAAAAAGGCAAAAATCATTGTTGCATAAATACAACAGGATTTACGCAGTTGCGGCATTTTGCCCCCCTCAGTCCCTGATGAAGAAACCGCTTCGCGCCCTCAAGCGGGGGGAAGTTAGCTCCTCCCCCGATGTCGGGGGAGGGGGCAGGGGCAGGGTGAAATCGCTTTCACTTTTCACTAAAAAATTATGCTCGCATCAGAATTGTTTCAAAAAATCCGCCATATTGAAATTCGCACCCGCCGCCTGGTGAACGATACCTTTGCCGGAGATTATCAGGCCGTGTTCAAAGGGCGCGGCATGGAATTTGATGAAGTGCGCCCCTACCACCCCGGCGACGAAATCCGCGATATTGACTGGAACGTGACCGCCCGCATGGGTGAGCCGTACATCAAACGCTATGTGGAAGAGCGCGAACTGACAGTGATGCTGGCGGTCGATGCCAGCGGCTCCGGCGATTTCGGCACGGTGAACCGCTTCAAGCGCGACCTGGCGGCGGAACTGGCGGCGGTGCTGTCCTTTTCCGCCACCACCAACAACGATAAAACAGGCTTGCTCATCTTCACTGACCAAATCGAACTGTTCATTCCGCCCCGCAAAGGGCGCAAACACGTGCTGCGCGTCATCCGCGAATTGCTCGCCTTCCGGCCTGTCGGGCGCGGCACCGACATCAAACTCGCGCTGGATACGGTCAATCGCGTCCTCAAACGGCGCAGTATCGTCTTTCTCGTTTCCGATTTTCTGGCCGACCCGGAAACCTTCCGCCGCCCATTGTATGTAACCAACCGCCGTCACGATGTCATCGCCATTGACCTGCATGACCCGCTGGAAACCCGCATGGCGCCGGTGGGGCTGGTGGCCCTGGAAGACGCGGAAACGGGCGCGACGGTGTGGGCGGATACCGCCAACCGCGCGTGGCAGCAGAAATTCAGGCGGCGGGCAGATGACCACCGCGCCGCCGTGCGACACCTGTTCACCCAGGCCCGGGTAGACCGCATCCGCATTTCCACCGCCGACGATTATGGCGTGGCCCTGACGGCCTTTTTCAAAAAACGCGCAAAGCGGCGGTATGAAAGCAGGGAAGGAAGCTGAAAACGCGGGGGCGGCTCGCGAACCGCCCCTGCGGAAACTTTGAACTTTGGAACTTTGAACTTGAAACCGAAAACCGCATCCCCCAAACTCATACTGCCGTTGACGCTTGCCTTGCTGCTGTTGCTGGCCATTGCGCCCGTCTCGGCCCAGTTTTCCGGCAATATCGACGTGTCCTTCAAGCCCGTCGCCGACGCCGTGACCATTGGCGACCCCATCACGCTGACCCTGCGGGTGGTGGCCCCCGCCGGTGAAACCGTATCCATCCCCCACCTGGAAAAGACGTGGGGCGATTTTGAAGTGCGCGAACAATCTGCGCCAACCGTTACCGCCAACAACGACGGCACAACCACCACCGGGCAGACCATCATCGCCACCCTGTTTGATGTCGGCGCCTTTCGCACGCCAACCTGGGACATCTCAATCACCGATATGAGCGGCAACAGCACCCGCCGCGCCGTGCCGCAAGTATCCGTCACGGTGGAATCGGTTTTGGCGGAAGGCGATACCGAACTGCGAGACATCAAACCCCAGGCCGACCTGCCCGCGCCGCTGCCGTGGCTGTGGATTGGGGCCGCCATTGCGGCGGGGACGCTGATATTTTTCGGCTGGAAATATCTCCGCCGCCGGCTGGGCAATCGCCGCCCCGCCGCATCTGCCCTTGTACCGGAAACCGATTCCCGGCCGGCGCACCAAATCGCCCTGACCGAACTGGCCCGCATCGAAGCCCTTGACCTGCCGGGACAAGGGCGGTTCAAGGAACATTACACCCTGATGGGAGACTGTCTGCGGCAATATCTGGAAAACAGATACAAT
>JAJRSQ010000337.1 GCA_024278725.1 Chloroflexota bacterium | reverse complement strand
GCAGGGGCGATTTGCGAGCCGCTCTTACGCATTTTCTTCCGGTTTTAACGAAAATCGGTGGCGTTGTAGGGGCACGCTGCAGCGTGCCCCTACATTTCCTGCGCAAAGTATTGTTTGTCAAGCGACTTTGCAACAGCCCTGCCCCGCAAAAGGGCATTCTTTTTGACAACCCCCTGCCTTGCGGGTAAGATGGTTTTATAATATCGGTGATGGCGTTCACCGCAATTGCCCCTTTCGGCTGATAACGTCTGCCTAATGATGGGCAGGCGTTTTTATTTCTTCAGGAACAAAACCGTATGAGCAAATATTTGGGTTATTTCGAGGTGAAGGAAGCGCTTTCAAACGGCGGGTGTCCCGTGTGCCAACTGGAAGCTCAAACCGCCGACACGGCAATTGACACCCTGTTGTGGGAATCGGTGAATGATGTTCCCACCCGCCACCGGCTCAATGCCGCCCGCGGATACTGTCGCCCGCACGCCGAAAAAATGGTGCGGAACGGCGCGGCGTTGGGCGTATCCATTTTAATGGGGGGCGTATTGCGCACCGTGTCGGAAATTTTGTCAAACGCCACCTTTCATGGTTCGCCGGGGTTGGCTATGCGACAAAAGTTGCCGGGCTTCAATCACCGTGGCAGCCCCGCCACCGCCGCTTTGGTGAAAACATTGTCCCCGCAAACAGAATGTCCGGTGTGTGCCCTGCAATATGCCGCCGGCGCGCGCTATCTGCAAACGCTGATAGAATTCTTTATCGGTGAAGATGCGCTCGTCAATGACTATCGCCGTTCTGACGGGCTGTGTCTGCCCCATTTTCAGCAAGCGCTCGGTTTTATCACCGATGAAGCAACCTTCAACGCACTGATAGACGCCCAATTACATATCTGGCAGCAGCTCATCCAACAACTTGATGAGTTCGTCCGCAAAAATGATTATCGTTTTCAAAGCGAAAAAACGGGGCAGGAAGGCGACGCATGGCAACGCGCACTGGTTGCCGTTTCCGGGAACAGGCTTTAACGGGGAATGATACAGACTTCCCCCGACGGTAAATTTCCACCCCAAAAACATAGGGACAACCCAATGGGCTGCCCCTGCCGAAGTCGGTTTGAATCATCAACTTGATTTCAAGGCGAGACGCCCCTCACGCCGTCTGCGGACGCAGTGCGGGCACTTTCCCCTGAATGTACGCGGCGATGAGTGCGGCTTGGTGCGCTCTGCATCCCACAAAATAGGTGGCGTGGTCTTCGCCCTTCATTTGGATGGCAACGCCATTTTCAAAAGCGCGCATGCCCACCATTTTGCGCCCCATCCGCATAAAGGTGAACGAATTGCTGGGAAAGACCAGCCGAACATTCGTCAAAAAGAGGTTCCCCTCATCTTTCCATATTAAGCCTGCGGTGGCGATTTTCCCGCTCGGAAAACGGTCGCCACCCGGTTCAAGCGCAGGACCGTGCGCCCGGCGCAAATCGTCCACGTGCAGGAAACACGTTTCCCGCAATTGTTCCAGCAGAATTTGCGCCAGCACGCTCTGTGGCATGGTCAAATGTTCGAGATTTCCTTCCGCAAATTCCGACAATTCCGCATCGGAATAGACCTGCTCGCTGAACAATGCCAGCTCCGGCAAAGTGAAGGTTTGCCCCACAATGCCCCGGCGGGCAATATCGTACCCGTCGCCGATGGCTGTGACCGTATATTTTTGAGGAGACCGCCCAAAGAGCTTTCGCTTCGGTTTTATGGTTAGACCACAGTGCGCGCATTCGTAGATATTTTCGTTGGCAGACAGTGGCGCATCGCCGCACACCGGGCAAGATGAAAACAACTCGGTTGTCATAGGTTCCCTTCCAAAATTCTCCAGAATTTTAATTGAGGCATTATATCAGCGAAAGCCAAATTGGCGAAATTGTACCCGCACGCGGAGTGATTTTGCCAGCCCATGGGGCAATGGTATAATGTTGCATCGCGGTGGCGAGCGTGCCACCATCGAAAATCCTGTGATTGAGCGAAAAACCTCTATGCGTAAAAACATCGAGCGTACGGCATGGATCGTCCTCATACTTTCATTTCTGGTTTTTTGTGCGCTGGCGGTCGGTATTCCGCTTTCGGTGCGAGCATACCTGTACAACACCACCGTCGCCCACAGCACCAAACTGACCTCCATTCGCGGGACGGTGCTGGAAAAACCGTTCGATGGCTCGACGCCCATTCCCCTGACGCACGGCACATCCGGCACGGTGGACGAGCTGACCATCATCTCCACCGACGACACGTCGCAAGCGGTGCTGACCTTTTTTGAGGGCAGTGTGGTGACGCTGTACAACAACACCACCATCATCCTGCACCGCGCCCGCGAGCCGCGATACGGCATCAGCCCGTATGCCGCCGAGTTGGGCGTGGAGGTCGTTCAGGGGCGGGTGCGCACAACGGTCGCGCCGATAGAACGCCCGCGCACCTTCTGGGTGAAAACGCCGCACGGGCAGGTGAATATGTCGCCCGGCAGTTTCGCGGTGGAAGCCCGCAACGACGAGACGCAAATCACCGCTCGCGCGGGAGTGGCGCAAGTGAGCGGCTACGGCAAAACCGTGCTGCTCACCGAAGGGGAATTGACCACCATCGGCGTGAATGCGCCCCCGCAAGACCCCACCACCGCCGAGCAAAACCTCATTACCAATGGCGATTTTCAGTTCGGGCTGAAAGAAGCGTGGCTGCCCATGGTGTACGTCCCCGCCGACCCCATGACGGGCACGCAAAAAGCCATCACCATTGATTACCAAAACGCGCTCAGTAAATTCGACCCCGTGAACGTGGTCACCAGCACGTTGGGCGTGGAAACCCTTGACGGGCAAATCGTGCTTCATTTCAGAAGCGAAGGGACGGACAACGTCCACACCGAAGCCAGCATCGAGCAACTCGTCAACAAAGATGTGCAGGATTTCCGCTCGCTGCGGATTAACGCCCAAATTCGGGTGAATTTCCAAAGTCTGCCCGGCGGCGGACAGTTGGGCACGGAATATCCGGTGATGATTCAACTGAATTACCGGGACTCGGAAGGGAACGACCGCGCATGGTATCGCGGTTTCTATTACGAACCCGCGCCGAGCAATTATATTCTGTACAATCAACCCGAAAACAACAACGAAAGCGTGGCAAAATTCCTGTGGTATCCCTACGAATCGGAGAATTTGCTGGACGCGCTGGGCGATAAAAAACCGGCATACATCAAATCCATCCGCATTTACGCTTCCGGCTGGATTTACGATAGCATGGTCACCGACATCAAACTTCTGGCAGAGGATTGAGCATGGCGCGATGGTGGCTCATTCCGGTGGCGGCAATCTTCCTGTTCGCCGCGCTGTATCAGTTGAACCTGCCCGGCATCCATTACGATGAAGCCTTCGAAGCCGTCCCCGCCGTGCAACTCCTGCGCCACCAACCCGTCCAAGCCTTCCGCGACAGCACCGTCACCCTCTTTGGCACACAATTTCCCCTCACCACCCAAGATTATATCGGCGCGCTGAACACCTATTTCAGCCTGCCTTTCCTGTGGCTGGGGGGCATCAACGTCACCGCCCTGCGGCTGTACGCAGTCGCCATCGGGCTGATAACCCTGCTGCTGGCGCACGGCTTCACCGCCGACCTGACCCGCAATCGGTGGGCGGGCGTGGCGGCGGCGGCACTGCTGGCGCTCAACCCGACCTTCGTTTTCTGGACGCGGCAGGGTATTTTCGTCACCGCCATTAACGCCGCCATCGGGCTGGCGGCGGCGTGGAGCTGGCTGCGCTGGCATCGCACCCGCCGGTATCGCTGGGCAATCGCCGGGGCATTTTTGTTCGGATTGGGCATCTACGGCAAACTCCTCTTTCTGTGGCTGATTGCCGCCCTCTTCGGGGCGTATCTCCTCGCCGAGGGGACACACGGGCGGCTCGCCGCCACCTTCGCCGACCTGCGCCGCGAGAATATCGCCCGCGCGGGCGGGTTGCTCGTCGCCGGCGCTATCGGCGCATTTCCGCTGATTTTATACAATTTGCAAACGGGCGGCACCTTCAAAAGCATCGGACAAAACGCCGCCACATCCTATTATGGCGTGGACAACACCGCCGTCCTGTCCAACCTCGCCACCCGTTTGGGGGAATTGATGACCCTGCTGAACGGCGGACACTTCTGGTATCTCGGCGGCATCTTTCGCAACCCGGGCTATCCCCTTATTTTTGGGATGGCGTTGCCGGCAGCCGTATGGCTCGCCGCCCGCCGAAAGAATCCGCGCGCGCTCATCCCCTTCGGGATAATTTTTCTGGTGGTGGTGGAAAGCATCGTCACCGTTTCCGCACTGTGGATCACCCATTTCGCTCTCATCATGCCCTTCCCGGCAATTGCGCTTGCCGTCACCGGCGCGGAACTCCACCGCGCCCTGCCCCGCCGAAAGGTCATCACCACCGCGCTGATTGCCCTGCTGGCGGTCGTCATGCTCGGCGACGGACTCGCCACCGCCCGCTATCACCGCGCGCTCACCGTATCGGGCGGGCTGGGCGACCATTCGGATGCGGTGTATGATATGGCAGGCTGGCTCGCCGAGAATGCAGGCGGGCGGGCGGTCATCGCCATGGATTGGGGGCTGGCGGCATCGGTGACATTTCTGACACAGGGGGCGGTCACGCCGGTGGAAATCTTCGGGTATGATTGGGGCGACGTGAGCCGTTTCGACGCCATCATCACCCCGAAACTGGTTCCGCGCCATACCATTTTTTTGTGGCGCGCGCCGGACATCGTCATTTTCGACCGGAGCGCGGCATTCAAAACGCTGTATCGCCCCAAAAATTTGGAAGAAGATATTCTCGCCGCCTTTTACGACCGGAGCGGCAAACCACTCTACGGCGCAACCGAACTTGTGCCGGTTGGCACGGCAAAAAATAAACCAAAATAAATTACGAATGATGAGTGACGAATGACGAATAATGCCTTGAATTTTGAACGATTGAATCACGCCCTGATTATCGCCGCGCGCGCCCACGACGGGCAACGCCGCAAAGGGACAGACATTCCGTACATCATCCACCCCGTTTCCATGGCGATGAAATTGCTGACGATGGACTGTTCGGAAGATGTGGTCATCGCCGCATTGCTGCATGATACGGTGGAAGATACCGACCTCACCCTGGATGATGTTGCTCGCAAATTCGGCAACTCGGTGGCGGAGTTGGTTGCCGCCGCCAGCGAGCCGGAACACAGCACCGCGCGCTGGGAAACCCGCAAACAGCACACCATCGAATTTCTGCGCGATGCCCCTCTGCCTGTCAAACTGCTCACCTGCGCGGACAAACTGCACAACATCCGCGCCATCGCCTATGATTTTGCAAAACTGGGCGAAAAAGTGTGGGAACGTTTCGCGCGCGGGCGGGAGAAACAAGCATGGTATTATCGCGGCTTGGCAGAAAGCCTGCCTCACGGCGTCGAATCGCCGGAACAATATCCCATCTTTGCCGAATTTGCCCAAGAAGTGGATAATTTATTTGGCAAGCAAGTACATGGAGATTAGAGATTGGTCATTGGAGATTGGTATTTTGATGAATCGCCAATCTCCAATAACCAATGACCATAAATGACCGACAAATCGTCTTTTCTGCAACCGAAACACATCATCCCCGCCGAACAACTGCGGGCGCAATTGACCGCGCTGGAAAATGACGCCGCCACGCTCGCCAAAATGACCCGCGCCGAGGCGCTGGCATATCTCGGCACGCTTGACGCGGCATGGGATGGGCTGGCGCGGCTCACCGCCGCCGGCACCGACCTTTCGGCGGAGCGGGTGCGCTTCGACGACCTGCAAGCGCGAGTCGCCCGCCATGCCGAGCATGTGTTGCGCGTCGTCGGCGGAGCGGCGGCATTGCGCGCCGCGCGCCCGGCAGAGGTGACGCGGGCATCGCACCCGTGGTGGTTCGCGGACGAAATCGCCGCCGAGGCGAAAGCGCGCGCCCGAAAGCGAGTGCTCACTATTTTGGGCGTCGCCGGGGCGGTGGTGCTGGCGGTGTTGCTCGCCTTCAACACCGTTCTCAAACCCGACCCCATCGTGCTGGCGAAAACTCGGCATTTTCAACGCGCGATGGATCTGGCGGCGGAACAGCAAAACTATCCTGCCGCGCTGGATGAAGTTGAAGCGATGTTGGCGCTCACGCCGGATGATGTGGACGCTCTGGCGTTCAAAGGGGTGTTGTTGATGAAAATGGGAGATGCCGCCGCCGGGAAATCGGTTTCGGCGCAGGCGAGCGCCCTCGCTCCCGATGACGCCACCGTGCCGCTGGCGCAGGCTCGGCTGTGGCAGCAGTTGGGCAATCCCGCCGAAGCCCTCTCGCTGGCGGAGAATGTCCTCGCCACCCACCTTGACTCGGCGGAAGGGTGGTACATCGCCGGGCAGGCACACGCCGCGCTGGGCGACATTCCACAGGCGCGGGAAGCGCTTTCAAAAGCGGCGGAACTCGCGCTG
>JAJRSQ010000336.1 GCA_024278725.1 Chloroflexota bacterium | reverse complement strand
TGAATTCGTGTTCGACACGGTGGACACGGTACACCAATCGCGCATTGAAGGGCTGGGCTTGCGCGCCATCGTCACCGACACGCTGATGAAGTCGGTGGATGACCAAGCTCGCCTGGCGAAAGAAATTTTGGAGGCGGGACAATGAGAAAGTGAGAGAGTGGGCAAGTGAGAAAGGGGGATTCGTGTTTTGAATGAAACGTATTGCACGATTTTACGGAACATGCCATACGAAACACATTTACAACCCTGAAACCCTGCAACTCTGCAACTCTGCAACTTTGAAACCCTGAAACTTTGACTTTGAAACCCGAAACCCGAAACCCGAAAATCATCACCATTATTCCTGCGAAGCCCTTCACCGAAGCCAAGACACGGCTGGCGGGGGTGCTTTCGACGCGGGCGCGGACGCGATTGAGCCGCCATCTGCTGCGACGCACCATCACGGTGGCGCGGACGGTGGGCACGGTGGCGGTGGTCTCGCGCAGTGCCGCCGTGCGCCGCTGGGCGAAGGCGCATGGCGCGTGGGCGCTGGTGGAAGCCGCACCCGATTTGAATGCCGCCATCGGGCAGGGGATTGCCTGGGCGGAGCAGCACGGCGCGGATGCGGTGCTGGTACTCCCCCTTGACCTCCCCCTGCTTTCCCCCACCGATTTGGACGCGCTCATTGCGCAGATAAACGCGCAACCCACGGTGGTCATCGCCCCTTGCCGCCGGGAAACGGGAACCAACGCCCTGCTTTTGCGTCCCCCCGCCGCCATCGACCCCACTTTCGGCGCGAACAGCTTCCGCCGCCACCGCGCCGCCGCCGAAGCCGCCGGCGTTTCCCCCATCATTTTCCGCGCCCCCGGTCTGGCATTCGATTTGGATACCCCGCAAGATTGGGAAGATTATCGCCACGCTACAAAATTTGTCCGACAACCTGACGAATTTTCGGGCGTTTGACGTTCTTTTCAATTTAAAGTAAAATAGTTTCCGGTTATCCGTTTTCAGTTTTGTGGCACTACACCGCTGAGGGCTGATAACCAACAACCGACTACTGACCACCAAAAAAGGAGATGCCTAATGAAAGATCGCGTTGCATTGTATTTGCAGGATGCGCACGACCTCCGCGAGGGGATGAAACTGGCGCAATATGCCGAAAAGAACAATTTTGAAGCCGTGTGGCAGGCGGAAAGCCGTCTGGTGCGGGATGCCATTGTGCCGATGGCTGCCTTCGCCGCCGTGACCGAGCGCATTAAAATCGGTTCCGGGGTCATCAACAACTGGACGCGCAATATCGGTTTGCTGGCGGCAACTTTTCTGACGCTGGACGACCTCGCTCCCGACCGGATGATTTGCGGGATTGGCGCGTGGTGGGACCCCCTCGCCACGAATGTGGGCATTCACCGCCGCAAACCGCTGAAGGCGATGCGCGAAACCATCGAAGTGATGCGCCGCCTGCTCAACATGGAAACAGTCACGTATGATGGCGAATTCCACAAAGTGAAGGACATCAAATTGGATGTGGTTCACGGGCGACAGGAACCGCGCAATGTGCCGCTGATGATTGGCTCGACCGGTCCCAAAATGACGCAATTGGCGGGTGAAATCGCCGATGGGGTGGTGATGAATTATTGTGTCCCGCCCGAATACAACAAAGGATATATGGACAACCTGAAAATCGGCGCGGAAAAAGTGGGGCGCTCGCTGGATGAGATTGACCGCCCGCAATTGATTGTCTGTTCGGTGGACAACGACCGCGCCAAAGCCCTCGACGGCGCGCGCTGGCTGTTGACGCAGTACATCGCCCAGCAACCGCACATCACCAAAGCCAGCAACACCCCGCCGGAAGTGGTGCAGAAAATCCAATCCATTCTGGGTTGGCCCGCCACCAAAGAGCAAATCAAAGACGCGATGAAATACGTCCCCGATGATTTGGTTCAGCATATCACCGCCAGCGGAACGCCGGAAGAGGTGAAAGCCAAAGTGCGCGAATACGTCGCCAACGGTTGCACCAGCCCCATCCTGTACCCCCTCGGCGACCCGTATCTGATGATTGAAGTCTTCTCAGACGGGTACTCAGCATAGTGATTGGTTGATTGGAGATTGGTGCTTTTCATCCAATCTCCAATCCCCAATCTCCAATCCCCAATGAATTTATCCCGCGCATTTCAAATTCAAACCGGCGATTGCGTTGCCTTTGTGGGCGGCGGCGGCAAAAGCACGGCGATGTTCCGGCTGGGGCGCGAACTTTCTGCCGCCGGAAAAACGGTGCTGCTCACCACCAGCACCCGCATTTTTGCCGCGCAGATGGCGCTCGCGCCCGCAACCGTGGCGTGTGACCCCGAAACACAATCTCCCGCCGAAATTTTATCCGCGTTGAAAAAAGCGGTGACGGCGCACGGGCAGGTGCTGCTCGTCGGGCGGCAGGATGATGTGAACGCCTTCGGTGTGCCGCCGAAACTGATTGACGCGCTGGCGCAGTCCGGCAATTTCGATGTGATTTTAAATGAAGCGGACGGCTCGCGGCGACGCAGTTTCAAAGCGCCCGCCGCACACGAGCCGGTGATTCCCCGCTGCACAACCGTGGTCATCCCCGTGGCGGGGATGGACATTCCGGGGCAACCGCTCACCGACGAATGGGTTCATCGCCCGCAAATCATCTGTGCGCTGGCGGATGTTCCCCCCGCGTGCCCCATCACCCCCGAAATCATCGCCGCCGTGCTGGCACACCCGCAAGGGGGACGAAAGTCTGTGCCGCCCGGCGCGCGGGTTGTTCCGCTGTTGAACAAAGTGACCGCCGAAACCGAAGGGGCGGCGATGGACACCGCCCGGTTGCTGCTCGGAACGGATGGGATTTCGGCGGTGGCGGTGGGCGCGGTGGCAGAGGATGACCCCATCCGGCAGGTGGTGAATCGGGTGGCGGCGCTGGTGCTGGCGGCAGGCGAAGCGCGGCGGTTCGGCGGGGCGAAACAACTGGCGCAGTGGCGCGGCAAGCCGCTGGTGGCGCACGCGACGGATGCGGCGCTCGCCTCGACGGTGGATGGGGTGACGGTGGTGCTCGGCGCGCGGGCGGACGCGGTGCGCGGCGCGCTCCCATCAGCTCAATTGAGGGTGGTGGAGAACCCCGATTGGGCAACCGGAATGAGTTCCAGCCTGCAAGCGGGATTATCGGCTTTGCCAAAAAATATTGCGGCGGTGGTGGTGC
>JAJRSQ010000335.1 GCA_024278725.1 Chloroflexota bacterium | reverse complement strand
GATGTCCGCGCCCCACGCCACCAGCGCGGCGGTATCAACCTCGGCGGGGAACCGGGCGGGGTATTTTTCGGGATTGGGGTCTAGCCCGACGCACAACAACGAGTTGTTTTTTTCGATGGCGCGCATTAATTTTTGGATGAAGTTCATAACAGTTCCTTTCTCAAGGGGTATCCGTATCATCTGCGTTCAATTATCCCCCAGCACCCGCCGAATGGCATCGACGATGAGCCGGTGTTCGGCGGCGTGCATGCGGGCTTCAAACGTTTCGAGCGTGTCGTCGGGCTGAATGGGCACGGCGGCGGTGGCGATGACCGGACCCGCATCCACCGCCGGGACGACAAAATGCACCATGCATCCGCTGTGCGAAATTTCGCCGCGCCGGTATGCCGCAAATGCCCGTTCGATGGCGTGGGTTCCGGCGAATTGTCCCGGCAGCGCGGGATGAAGATTAATCACTTTTTGCGGAAACCGGTTCAGAAAGGCGGAGCTGAGAATGTGCATCCAACCCGCCAACACCACCAAATCGGGCTGGAACGATTGCACCGCCGCCGCGACATCGGCATCATATTCCGCGCGCGTTCGCCCCACTTCGCGGTATCGTTGCAGTAAAAAGCGGCTGGTGGGAATGCCCACCGTCTCCGCCCGCACCAGCCCGAAGGCGTCCTGCCGGTTGGCAATCACGCCGACCACCGCCGCATCGAGCGTTCCGGCGGCACAGGCATCGAGAATCGCCTGCAAATTTGTGCCGGAACCGGAAATCAGCACCACCAGCCGCGCGGTCATATCGCCACCCCGCCGCCGGAAATAATTTCGCCCACCTGTACCGCTTCGGGCAGAAGGTCGAGCGCGCGGGCGACATCGGCGGAAGGCATGACCATCAGCATACCCAGCCCCATATTGAACACGTCGAACATTTCGGCGTCAGATACATTTCCGGCGGATTGAATCAGCCCGAAAATGGGCGGTTCCGTCCACGTCCCGCGCCGAATTTTCGCGCCGAGTCCGGCGGGGAGGATGCGGGGAAGGTTGCCCGGCACGCCGCCACCGGTGATGTGCGCCAGTCCGTGCAGGGCGATACCCGCCGTTTGCAGCGCGGAAATCTGCGGCAAATAGCAGCGATGCACCGCCAGCAACGCCTCGCCGATGGATGCGCCGTTCAGCGCGGGATGGGGTGCGCGCCAGTCCAGCCCGTCCAGCGCGCGCCGCGCCAGCGAGAAGCCGTTGGTGTGCAATCCGCTCGACGGCAACGCCAGCACGGCATCCCCCGCGCGGATGGCGGAACCGTCGAGCACGGCGGCGCGTTCCACCACGCCGACAATTGTGCCCGCCACGTCCACTTCGCCGGGCAGATACACGCCGGGCATCTCCGCCGTTTCGCCGCCGATGAGCGCGCAGTTCACTTTTTTGCACGATTCGGTCATCCCGCGCACGATGGCGGCAATCTGCATGGGATTCAATTTCGCGGCGGCGACGTAATCCAAAAAGAAAAGTGGACGCGCGCCCTGCACCAGAATATCATTGACGCAGTGGTTCACCAAATCCTGCCCGATGGTATCCCAGCGGTTGAGCCGCGCGGCGACCTTCGTTTTCGTGCCGACGCCATCGGTGGAGGCGACCAGCACGGGGTGCGCCATTTTCGCCAGCGCCGCCGCGCTGAACAGCCCGCCGAACGCCCCCAACCCCGCCAGCACGTCGGGGGTATAGGTGGATTGCACCGCCTTCTTCATCAAATCGGTGGCGGATTTTCCGGCGGAAAGATCCACGCCCGCGGCGGCGTATGCGCTCCCCGTGCGCCCGATGTCGGTGCGGAAGTGCGCCCCGTCGAAATGAATTTGCCGCACGCCGCGATACGCCGCATCCAGCGCGGCGGGCACATCCGCCCCCAGCGCGCTGACCGCCAGCACCCGCCCCCCCGCCGTCACCGGCGAGCCGTCCGCCGCGCGCGCGGTTCCGGCGTGAAAAACGGTCACGTCGCCGCCGGAAATATTTTCCAGCCCGGTGATGGGCAGCCCTTTGGGGTAACTTTCGGGATACCCCGGCGACGCCATCACCACCGTGGCGCACGCTCCCGCCCGCCAGCGAATGTCGATGTCTGCCAGCCGCCCGGCGATACAGGCGCGGAAAATGTCGAAAATGTCGGTTTCCAACAGCGGCAGTACCGCCTGCGTTTCGGGGTCGCCGAAACGGCAATTGAATTCCAGCACTTTCGCCCCCGCCGGGGTGAGCATCAACCCGGCATACAGAATGCCGACATAGGGCGTGCCGTCCGCCGCCAGCCCATCCACCGCCGGTTGCAGCACAGTGCGCTGAATCTCGTCCACCAGCGTGGGCGAAATGTCGGGGGCGGGGGCGATGGCGCCCATGCCGCCCGTGTTCAGCCCTGCATCCCCATCCAAAGCGCGTTTGTGGTCGCGCGCGGGGAGGATGGGGACAACCGTTCGCCCGTCGCACCATGCCAGCACGGAAATTTCCGCGCCGGTGAGCCGCTCTTCAATCACCACCGCGTCCCCCGCCGCGCCGAACGCCCGCGCCGCCATAATTTTCTCCAGCGCAGTTTCCGCCTCGGCGGGCGAATCGCAGATGAGCACCCCTTTTCCCGCCGCCAGCCCATCGGCTTTGACCACCAGCCCCCCTGTTTGGGCACGGACGTGCACCCGCGCCGGTTCAATGTCGGTGAAAACCCGGTAATCGCCGGTGGGGATGCCGTGCCGCCGCATAAAGTCTTTGGCAAACGCCTTCGAGCCTTCCAGCCGCACAACGGCGGCGGACGGGGCGAAAACGGGCAGCCCATCGCGGTGGAAAACGTCGGCGATACCTGCCACCAGCGGGACTTCCGGACCGACCACCGTCAGCGCGATGTTTTCCGTGCGGGCAAACGCCGCCAGCGCGGGGATGTCGGTGGCGGCGAAGGGGACATTCCGCATTTTCCGCGCGGGGTCGTCTGTACCGGCGTTGCCGGGAGCGATGAAGACGGTTTCCACCTGCGGGGATTTCGCCAGCGCCCACGCCAGCGCGTGCTCGCGCCCGCCGCCGCCCACCACCAGCACTTTATTTTTTGGGGATGATGTCATTTTTCGCCTCCCGTAGTTTTGGTTTTTTCATCACGTAGGGGGGAACCTGCGTGTTCGCCCCATCAGGGCAGACACACAGGTCTGCCCCTACTCCCTATCCCTCCCCCCTCTTTGAGGAAGGATTAAGGGGGGAGATATTCACATCATTTCTGCCAACTCAATCGCCTCAATATCCCGCGCCATTTTTTGGTGGAACGCCGCCAGCTTTTCCGCCAAATCCGGGCGGGAGACGGAAAGCATGCGCACGGCGAGCAGCGCCGCGTTTTTGGCGTTGTCAATCCCCACCGTGGCGACGGGAATGCCGCGCGGCATCTGCACAATGGAGAGGAGCGAGTCCAGCCCGTCGAGCGTTTTGCTTTTGATGGGCACGCCGATGACCGGCAGGGTGGTCAGCGCGGCGATGACGCCCGGCAGATGCGCCGCACCCCCTGCCCCGCCGATGATGACCGCCAGCCCCCGCTCGCGGGCGGAACGGGCATATTGCACCGCCAAATCGGGGGTGCGGTGCGCCGAGATGACCCGCATCTCCCACGGCACGCCGAAATCGGTCAGGGTTTCGGCGGCGGGTTTCATTTTTTCCAAATCGGAGGTGCTGCCCATGATAATGCCAATTAATGGTTGTTGTGTCATTTTTTACCCCCACATATCTTCAAATAAAAGTTTTTCATGGTTTTCATCAAACATCCAATCGGGAATGGCGATGGGATATTCGCCGCTGAAACATGCCGCGCAATAGCCGCCGGTGGTTCGGCGCGCGTCGCGCACGGCGGCGAGCAACCCCGCCATGCTCAAATACGCCAGACTGTCGGCGTGGATGTGCGCCCGAATGCCATCCACATCGAGCCGGTGGGCAATCAATTGCGTGCGGGTGGACATATCCACACCCATAAAACAGGGATGGCGCACGGGGGGCGACGACACCCGCACATGCACTTCCGCCGCGCCCCCGGCGCGCAAAAGTTTCACCAGCGGACCGGCAGTCGTGCCCCGCACGATGGAATCGTCCACCAGCACTACCCGTTTGCCGCGCAAATTGTCGGTGAGCGGGTTGTATTTCAATTGCACCCCGGTTTGGCGCAGAGCATCATCGGGTTGGATGAACGTCCGCCCGATGTAGCGATTTTTGGTCAGCCCTTCGGTGAACGGAAGTCCCGCTTCCTGCGCGAAACCGATGGCGGCAGGGGTGGCGGAATCGGGCACCCCGACCACAATATCGGCGTCGGCGGGGGCTTCGCGGGCGAGCTGGCGTCCCATTTTTTGCCGCACGGTGTGGATGAGCTGCCCCTCCAGCACCGAATCGGGGCGGGCGAAATAGACGTATTCGAAAATACACAACGCCCGTTTGCGGGATGGATTGCCCGTGAAGGACGCCACGCCATTCGCGTTCAGCCGCACAATTTCCCCCGGCTGAACGTCGCGCAGAAAATCTGCGCCCACCGTGCCGAGCGCACACGATTCCGAGGCGACGACGTGCCCGCCGTCGGGCAATTTCCCCAAACAGAGCGGGCGCAAGCCGAGCGGGTCGCGCACGGCGTAGACGGCATCGCGCGTCAGCACCACCAGCGAGTACGCCCCTTCCGCCTGCACCATAAACGTGCTGAGCCGCGACACCCAGCGGTCGGGACTGCGCGGGTCGGCGTGGGCGGGGCTGAAGGTCGGCGCGGCGAGCAGTTGGGTGATGACCTCGCTGTCGGTGGTGGAGGACAACCCCACCCCGCGCCCCAACAATTGTTTTCGCAGGCTGAGGGCGTTGGTCAGATTGCCATTGTGCGCCACACCGAGCGGACCATCAATCGTTTCAATCAGATATGGTTGGGCGTTGCGCGGGTGCGATTTTCCCGTGGTGGAATAGCGGGTATGCCCAATGGCGAGATGTCCCTTCAGCGGGTGCAGACTTTCTTCGGTGAAGATGTGCGTCACCAGCCCCATTTCTTTGTGCAAATGCGCCGAATGACCGTCGCAGGTGGCGATACCCGCGCTTTCCTGTCCCCGGTGCTGAAGGGCATACAGCCCGAAAAAGGTCAGTCGGGCAACTTCCCGCCCCGGCGAAAAAATGCCGAACACGCCGCATTCTTCGTGGGGGTTGTCGGAAAGGGACAGCGGCGCACTCATACGATTCGCTCCAGAGCGGCGGCGATGCGTTCCGCTGCCGGTTGGGGCGCGGGGATGAAAGTCTGCCCGGTGAGTTTCTCATACGCGGTGATGTACCGCGCCGCCACCTGCGCCGCGAAATCGGCGGGCATAACGGGCGGCGAGCCTTCGCCCCGATAGCCCTGCGCGGCGAACCATGTCCGCAAAAATTCCTTGTCGAAATTCTCCGGCGCGGCGGGATTTTTTTCGTATGAATCTGCCGTCCAAAAGCGGCTGGAATCGGGGGTGTGGAATTCATCAATCAACGTCAATTCGCCATCCAATAGCCCGAATTCATATTTTGTGTCCACCAGAATCAACCCCGCCCGCGCGGCGATTTTCTGCCCGCGTGCAAACAATCCGAGCGCGGCGCGCTCCACTTTCACCCACAAATCGGGCGCTACCAACCCCCGCGCCAGAATTTCCGTGCGGGTGAGCCGTTCATCGTGTTCCCCCCGCGCCGCTTTGGTGGTCGGCGTGATGACCGGCGCGGGCAGGCGGTCATTTTTCCGCAATCCGTCCGGCAGCAAAATGCCGTACGGCGTGCGCTCGCCGCGCGCGTACAGCGTCCACAGCGAGGTATCCGTCACCCCGGTGATATACCCGCGCACAATCACCTCCACCGGCAGCGGCTCGGCGGCGCGGGCGATGGTCACATTCGGGTCGGGTACGCGGCGGACGTGGTTCGCCACAATATCGCGCGTTTGCTCAAACCACCACGCGCTCAACTGATTGAGTACCTGCCCCTTGAAGGGAATTGCGCCCAGCACGCGGTCAAACGCCGACACACGGTCGGTGGTGATGAGGATGATTTCCTCCCCGTGGCGGTACATATCGCGCACTTTGCCGGTGATTTTCTCGCCCAGACCCGGCACATCCACCCCGGTGAGGGCGTGCGGCACAGCCTGCAACAATTCCTGATGTGTGAGCATAAGTTTCTCCTTTTTTTGGTTTTCAGTTTTCAGCGGTCGGTTTTCAGTTTTCAGTTTCTTGCTAACAACTGATAGCTGACCGCTGATAGCTGACCACTGACCGCCGCCCGCTAACAACTACACAACCTTCATCGCATTTTCAAACAGCACCAGCCCGCTGCCGCCCCCTTCGCCGCGCTGATAGCGCGGGTGCTGCCACGGGAAAATATGGTTCTCCGGGTGCGGCATCAGCCCCAGCACATTCCCGGCGGGATTGCACAGCCCGGCGATATTCCCCACCGAGCCGTTGGGATTGGCGGGGTATCCGTCGCCATACGTGAGCGCGTTCAGCCCCTGCGCCTGAATCGCCGCCAGCGTGTCCGCATCCGCCACGGCGAGCCGCCCTTCGCCGTGCGCCACCGGGCAGAAAATCGGCGCGTCCAACCCCCGCGTGAACAGCGACGGGCTGCGCGGATTCGGTTTCAGCGTCACCCAACGGCACTCAAAATGCCCCGACGCATTCGGCGCGAGCGTCACCGTGCGCGGGGCATCCCCATCCCACCCCGGCAGCAACCCCGATTTCACCAGCGTCTGAAATCCGTTGCAAATGCCCAGCACCGGACGCCCGCTCTCCACAAATTTCGCCAGCGCCTCGCCCGCCGCGTGCCGCAAATCAAACGCCCACAGCGTCCCCGCGCCGAGGTCATCCCCATAGCTGAACCCGCCCGGCACCACCAGCATCCCGAAATCGAGCAGCGAAATTTCGCCGGAAATGAGCCGGTTGATATGCCCAATCTCCGGCGCGCCCCCCGCCAGCGACACCGCCAGCGCGGCATCGTGGTCGCGGTTGGAGCCGTTGGCGTGCAAAATCAGCACCCTCGGCGGGCGGGCAATCGCCGGTATTTTTTGGAGGAATGGCGCGGGCTGCGGAGCGGAAATCGGTTTGCCCGCCCTGCCGCGCCATGCCATTTCCAACTCGGCGACGGGCAGAAAAATGATGTTCGCCCCCGACATGCCGCGCACGGTCAGCGCATCGCCGCCCACCGTGCCGATTCGTGCGTGCGGCGCATCACCCATCAACGCGGAAAACCGCTGCCAATCGGCGGGCGAAATTTCCACCACAAACCGCGTCAGCGACTCCGAAAAGAGCCGCTCGGCATCGGTCAGCGCGGGGTCGGCGGGCAGATTTTCCGGCGACACCGTCGCGCCCACCCGCCCGGCAAGACACATTTCCGCCAGCGTCACCGCCAGCCCCCCCTCCGAACAATCGTGGCACGCCCGCACCAGCCCCGCCGAAATGGCGCGGTGCAATTTTCGCAACTGCGCCGGCGCATCGGAATTCGGCTGGGGAGGCACGGCATTGCCGCCGCTGTCGGGTGCAATCAAATTGAAATGACTCCCGCCGAGTTCGGCGCGGGTTTCGCCCACCGCCACCAGCAGATTCCCCGCCCGTTTCAAATCCATCGTGACCGTGCGGCGCACATCCGGCACAATGGCGGCGGCGGAAATCAACAGCGTGCCGGGGATGGCATGTTTTTCGCCGTCCGCGCCGGTATATTCATTGTTCAAACTATCTTTGCCGGAAATGAAGGGCGCTTGAAACGCCAGCGCGGCATCGAAACAGCCCTGCGCCGCGCGCACCAGCCCGCCGAGCCGGTCGGGCAAATTGGGATTGCCCCAGCAAAAATTATCGAGCACCACCACCCGGTCGGGGTCGGCACCCACCGCCACCACATTCCGCAGCGCCTCATCCATCGCCGCCCACGCCATCGCATACGGGTCAAATGCGCCAATTTCCGGGCAAATCCCCACCGAAAGCGCCACCCCCTGCACACGGTCGGCGGTTTGCGTGCCGGGGGGAACCAGCACGGCGGCATCGCCGGGACCGTGATTCTCCACCCCCACCAACGGCTTCACCGCCACCCCGCCCTGCACCTCATAGTCGTAGCGGCGCACCACCCCTTCCTTGCTGCGGATGTTCGGGTGAGCGAGAAGTTTCAGCAATTCCGCGTTGCGGGATTTCTGCGCCGTCATTCGATTTTCGTCATTCGTCATTCGCAACTTGGAAGTCCATTCCGCCTTCAACCGGCGAGTGGGCAACCCGTCGTGCAGAAAATCGAGGCGCATATCCGCCACCGTGCGGTCGTTCACCCGCAGCACCAGCCGTCCGCTGTCGGTGAAGACGCCGATGCGCACACAATCAATATTCTGCCCGTCGGCAATTTCCTTCAGCCGCGCCCGGTTTTCCGGCGGCACAGCCAGCACCATCCGCTCCTG
>JAJRSQ010000334.1 GCA_024278725.1 Chloroflexota bacterium | reverse complement strand
CGAATGCCAGCCCCATCAGCAAAATCAGCGCGGGCGTGACCGGCATCATATATCGCGGTTCAAAAGACGGGCGCGCTTGCAGAACGGCAAAATATAATCCCAACGGAACAATGAACAGTGAAGCGTGAAACGTGAAACGTGAAAAACGGGGGCGATTGAGCCAAATCCCCACCGCAATCAGCCCCGCAATCACCCACAGATACGGCGCGGCGCGGGCGGGGTCAAACGCCTGCCCAATGGTGTACGCCTGCCAGCTTTCGGCGATGAATGCGCGGAGGGTCGGCGGTTGCAGGTTGGGGTTGGCGTATCCGGAAATTTGCCGTGCGGCGATGAACAACTGCGGCGCAAACAATGCCAGCACGCCCAATTGCCCGCCCAGCCACATCAAAATTCTTTTCTTGGGGGGATGGTCTTTCCGTCCGGCAATGACCCACCACAACCAGACCGCGTTTTCAAATGCCAGCAAAAAGAGGGTGAAATAATGGCTGTACAGCGCCGCCACCGTGGCGAACACATATCCCGCCCACACCCACCGCGATTCCCTGCCGCCGAAAACAATTTCCCACAGGAAAAAGACGCCGGCGGCAGCAAAAAACGTCACCAACGCATACATGCGAACTTCCTGCGCATATGCCACCCAAAACGGCGACAGCGCCGCGAGCCATCCGGCGGCGAATCCCACCCGCCAGCCGCCCATCCGCCGCCCGAAAGCGACCATCAGCGCGACGGTGAGCGCGCTGAACGCCAGCGAAAAATACCGCAGCGCGAATTCACTGCGCCCCGCCAGCGCCATCCAGCCATGCAGCGCGACAAAAAAGCCCGGCGGATGAACGTCCATGCCGGGCAGCGTCGGAATTTGCATCACCGGCGCGGACGCCATTTCGATGCTGTGACCCTCATCCCACCAAATGCTCTGAGCATCCAGCCGGTAACTTCGCACGGCAAAAGCAAGCAGCATTAAAAATGTAAAATGTAAAATGTAAAATTTTTTCTCTTTTTGCATTTTGCCCTTTGCATTTTTAATTGAACGGAATCGGTTCGCCGAGGACGGGCGCGGGACGCCGCAACACGGCATCGACCACCGCCCGCGCCAGCGCAAATTGTTCCCGCATGGTTGACCACCCCAGCGCACCCCAGCCATACCATTGAATATCGGCGGGGACACCGACAGCATCCACCCCCAGCGCGCGGCAGGTGAAAACAGCGCGGGGCAGATGGAATTTCTGCGTCACCAGCACCACCGTCTCCAACCGGAAAATATCACGGGCGCGATAGCAGGTATCATACGTGCGCCGTCCGGCATAATCGGGCTGAATGTCCGTCTCCGGCACGCCCCGCGCGACGAGATATGCCATCATCGCCTGCGGCTCGTTGTAATATTCAAACCGGTTGTCGCCGCTGACCAAAATCTTCTGCACTTTCCCCGCCCGATACAACCGCAGCGCCGTCTCCAGCCGGTCGGCGAGCATGGGGCTGGGCGTTTCATCGGGGTACACCAGCGCCCCGAAAACCACCGCCACCCGTTTCGGCGGCACATCGTCCGCGCGAAAAATGTATCGTCCGGCATACCATGCGATGCCCACCCGCGCTACAATGAAAAATGAAAAGAGAAAAATGAAGAATTTTCCGAGATGGCGTAATTTTCTCATTTTGTCTTTTGCCTTTTTCATATTGAATTGATTACAATTCTTCGCGGACGGTATAAATCGGTTTCCCCTGCGATTCATAATAGACCCGCACGGTCAATTCGCCGAGCAAGCCCATGCTGATGAGCTGGATGCCCACCACCACCAACAGCACTGCCAACAGCAACAACGGACGGTTGGAAAGTAACACCCCGTAAAAAAGTTTCGCAATGGACAAATAGATACCGATGACCACCCCCGCCGCCGCCGAAATCAATCCCCACGCGCCGAAGATGCGAATCGGGCGGGTGGAATAGCCGAGCAAAAAGCGGACGGTCATCAAATCAAGCAGCACGCGGAAGATGCGCCCCGCGCCGTATTTGCTGGTTCCAAATTGTCGTGAGCGGTAGCGCACCGGCACTTCCGCCACCGTCACCCCGAACCAACTGGCAATGGCGGGAATGAAGCGGTGCATATCGCCATACAGGTTGATGCCCTTCACCACTTCGTTGCGATAGGCTTCCAGCGAGCAGCCGTAATCGTGCAAATGGACGCCGGTGGCGCGGGAAATGAGCCAATTCGCGGTGGCGGATGGAATTTTCCGCAACACAAAATCTTTCAGCCCTTCTTCCCAGCGTTTGACGCGCCAACCGCTGACCACATCGAAGCCTTCATCCATTTTCGCCAGCAGTTTCGGAATGTCGGCGGGGTCGTTCTGCAAATCTGCGTCCATGGTGATGACCACATCGCCCCGCGCGCGGTCGAAGCCGGCGGCGAAAGCGGCGGTCTGCCCGAAATTACGGCGGAAGCGCACCACTCGCACCCGGTCATCCGCTTCGCGCAGGCGTGTCAGCGCGTCGAATGAACCATCCAGACTGCCATCATCCACGCAAATAATTTCAAAAGTTTTTCCCAACGCTTCCAACGCCGGAACCAATTCTTCCGCCAGCAATGGGATGTTCTGCACTTCATTATAAATCGGTAAAATTACGCTCAAATCAAGTTTTTCGTCAGTCATCACTTTTCACTTTTAATTTTTAATTGCTCGCGCCCCGCGCCACAGGTAGATTGCGCCACCCATTAATCCGGGGATGGCGTTGCCGGTAAAATAGACCATCAGTGAAATACTGAACGCGATTTCACGCGGCACGCCGACTTGCCCGAAAAGAAAAACATACGCGCTCTCGCGCACGCCCAGCCCGGCGAAAGAAATGGGCAGCACCAGCACCATCGAAGCGAGGGGCACGAAAACCAGATAGTGCGCCAGCGAAATTTCCACCCCCAGCGCCGCGCCGATGGACGCATTCATGGCGATGAGCGCCGCGCTCAACAGCAGCGAGAAGCCATACGCCCGCACCAGCGTCGGCAGGCTGTAATCCTGAAAAGACGCGAACAGCCCGCGTGCGAATTTCAGGTCGGTGAGGGCGCGGAAGAGTCCGATTTTCCGCAGGGTATTGTACGCGGATGTATCAATCAGCAAAAATAGCATCCCCGCCAGCCCGATTGTCGCCGCCAGCGCCACCCATGCGAACTGACGCGGCACGGCGTTCCAGCGGAATGCCAGCGCCACCAGCGCCAAACTGAGCGAGCCGAACAGCCCCACCATGCGATCTACCAGCACGCTGGTCACGGCATCGCCGGCGCGGGGACTGTGACGTTTCAATTCCATCATCCGCACGGCGTCGCCGCCCAAACCGCTGGGCAGTAAATTGTTGAACAGAAAACCGATGAAATAAATTTGCGCCAATTCCCAAAAGGGGACGCGCACATCGAGCGCGTTCAGCAGGGTGCGCCAGCGAGCCACCCGCGCCATCACCCCCGCCAGCGCAAACACCAGCGCCCCTCCCCACCAACCGAGCTTCGCGCCGCGCAGGACATTCGCCAGCGCGGGCAGGTCAATTCCGCGCACAATCCAGAAAATCAGCGCCATGCTGACGACGATTTTCAGCAGGTTGAAAAGTTGTTTTCGCGTCATACCGCCTCCACCCGCCGGTAAAGCGCGGCGGTCTCGGCGGCGATGTGTGTCCACGAAAATGCCGCGCCGAGTTCCCGCGCCCCCGACTGCAACCGCCGCCGCAGGTCGGCATTTTCTGCCACCCGTCCGACTGCCGCTGCCAGTCCGCGCACATCGCCCACCGCCGTCAAAAGCATGTTCGTCCCATCCACAATTTGCGGCAAATTGATGGCGGGTATGGTGCTGACCACCGGCAGCCCGTGCGCCAGCACCGCCAGCAGGGTTGTCCGGCGGAAAGATACGCCATCCTGATAGGGCAGCACGGCGACATCCGCCGCCAGCAAATGCGCCGACACTT
>JAJRSQ010000333.1 GCA_024278725.1 Chloroflexota bacterium | reverse complement strand
GGCGTGGCGAAGCCGCGCACGGCATCCACGATCCGCCCCCCGTTTGCGCCGACGAGTACGTTCCAGCCCGCGACAACTGTTTCGGGCCACTCGGTGTCGTGGCGCAGGGTGATGCACGGGACGTTCAGCCAGTATGCTTCTTTCTGTAACCCACCCGAATCGGTGATGACCATCCGCGCGGATTGCGTCAGTGTCGCCATATCCAGATACCCCACCGGCTCGATGAGTTTCAGGGTTTCTGTTTCAGGTTTCAGGTTGAATTTGTCCAGCATTTTGGCGGTGCGGGGATGCAAGGGCAAGACGATGGGTTCATCAATCGCCGCGAATGCGTCGAAGATTGCCCGCAGTTTCGCCGGGTCGTCGGTGTTTTCCGCGCGGTGGACGGTTGCCAGCAGGTAGCGCTTCGGTTGCAATCCCAGCGTTTCTAAAATGCGAGATCCGGCTTCGGCGCGTTTGACCGCGTACATGAGCGCGTCAAACATCACGTCACCCACCAGATGCACCCCGTCGGTAATGCCTTCCGCCGCCAGATTGTCCACCGCGGTTTGGCTGGGACACAGCAGCAAATCCGAAATATGGTCGGTCAGCACGCGATTAATTTCCTCCGGCATACGGCGGTTGAATGAACGCAATCCGGCTTCAACGTGCGCCACGGGGATATGCAGTTTCGTCGCCGCCAACGCGCCCGCTATGGTTGAGTTGGTATCCCCATACACCAGCAGCCGGTCGGGTTTTTCCGCCAGCAACACCTTTTCAATTTCTGCCAGCATCGCGCCCGTTTGTGCCCCGTGCAACCCCGACCCGATACCCAAGTTATATTCCGGCGCGGGAATGCCCAATTCGTCAAAAAAGATGGCGGACATGTTGTCGTCATAATGTTGTCCGGTGTGCACCAGAATTTCGGTGTGTTTTTGACGTAGTTTTCGGCTGACGGCTGCCGCTTTGATGAATTGCGGGCGCGCCCCGACAATGGTTACAATTTTCATAAAATTTCAAGTTCCTGCTGTAATTTGTGTGTCAGATGGTGTAAAGCAGGTAAAAATGATGGCAAACTATCATAAATACGCAACGCTTGTTCTGCATTGTATGTATGTGACATTTGATTCCGCGCGGCTAACATAGCCAACCACACCGCTTCATCGTCAATCCACCCCAGGGAAAAGGCTTGTTTCAAACACCGTTTGGGTGATTGACAGCTTTCCAGTCCTTCCGCTTCGCCGATGGTTTTTATGCTTTTCCATGCCAATTCAAAACAAAATTCAAAATACTGAATGCACCCTGCACGCAATAAATCGGTGTCAGCGGGGGTGGACAGCGCTTCTTCCAACCGCGATACAGCGGTGGAAAAGTCAGTTACAAATTTTTCAGCCTTCATACAGCACCTCGATTTGTTTCAAGGCTTCGTCACGAAATGAGGGGGTTGTTTGGGTTAAATCAACCCAGTCAATCGTGTATAAAGTTTCAATTTCATCGAATTGCGTTTCAATGTGATAAAATATCGACAAGGGCAATGGTTTTTCTCCAATCACACCGACGTCAAAATCCGAGCGGGGATGGGGATTTTGGGAGGCGCGAGAACCAAAGAGTACCACAGTGTACCCATTCAGCGCTTCGCCATCGGCTTGCAGTGTTTTGATGATGGCTTGTTTAACCTCATCCGGTTTCATCCACCCCTCCCCACGCCGTGGTAAATTAGTCCTGCCGATATGACTGTTTGCGGGTCGAAAAATCCGCGCCCGTCCACCAGAATCGGGGTGCGCAGCAGGGCTTTCAGCCGAGCGAAATCCAAATTGCGGTAGGCATCATGTTTCACCATCAGCACCACCGCATCACATCCCGACACGGTTTTCCATAAATCGGTGCGATAGGGTTTCACCCACGGGTCGTGAATGCGCAATTCCGTCACCATGTTTTGCAGGTGTGCCATCAACGCGACGGTAGGACTGTGCCGGGTGTCGTCGCTGTTTTCCAGATAGGCGTAGCCCAGCACGGCGATTTTCGCTTTCGATGCCCGCACCGACGCATTTTTCAACGCGCGCAATGTCAGCTCCGCCACGTGACCGGGCATGCTTTCGTTCACTGCACGCGCCGCGGGGATGAGATGCAATGGCACGTGGTCTTGCGCCGAGTACGCCAGCAGCCACGGGTCTTTGGGGATGCAGTGCCCGCCGACGCCCGCGCCGGGCTGGTGCATGTTCCGACCGGGACTTTTGTTGACCAGCGCACGCACTTTCCACACATCCGCGCCGTTGATTTCGCAGATTTTTGCCACTTCATTGGCGAAGGCAATCTGCACGTCCCGATAGGCGTTTTCGGTGGTTTTCACCAACTCGGCGGTGATGATGTCGGCGGTGTCCAGTTCTGCCTGCACCACATTTCGATAGAATTCAACCATCAGTTGCGCGGTTTCGGGTGTGCCGCCGCCGCAGACACGGCTCATCCGCCGCAGGTTTGCCAGCAATTTTCCGGGCATCACCCGTTCCGGACACGCGCCGATGTAAAAATCGCGGTTGGCTTTCAGCCCTGATTGCGCTTCTAAAATGGGGCGCACCACGGTGCCCATCGTGCCGGGGGCGATGGTGGATTCCACCACCACCAGCGTGCCGGGGGTGATGACCCGCCCCAAATCGGTCATTGCCCCTTTCAGCGCGACATACCGGGGCTGGTTGTTGTCGTCCACCGGCGTGTCCACCGCCACCAAAACGATGTCCACGTCTGCCAATGTGGCGTAATCGGCGGTAGCGCGGAGCTTCCCCGCCGCCACAACGGTGGCGAGCAATTCTGCCAGTCCCGGCTCATCCCCCTCAATGGGCGATTGCCCGGCGTTGATTTTTTCGATGCGCGCGGTGTTGACATCCACCCCCAGCACATCGAACCCCGCTTCGGCGAAAATACATGCCACCGGCAACCCGACATATCCCAACCCAATGATGGCAACCTTCGCGCTTTTATTTTGAATGCGTGCGTGTAAATTGTTATTCGTCATTATTTTATCTCGGTGAGCGGGATAACCCATTCACGAAAATCTTCAAGCAGTGTGATTGTGGCTGAGGCGTCAAAATCTTCATCATCGTCCCCCAGAAAATCATAGCGAAATTCAACCGCAAAAGGGGTTAAATAGCGCAACGCTTCAAATTCCTGCGGGAAGGGTGTCCCCGTATTTTTGATGGCATCAATCAATTCGGTGAGCCGGTGAGTGAATGGAAACCTGATTTGCCGCGCTGCCAGCACCGCTTTCAGCATTTTTTCGGCGGCTTGTTGGGCGTGAAAGCCCAAAATTTCAGTGGTGATGTCCGGGTCAGCCTGTAACTTTTTTAGCACCAGCAAATCTTGCTCGGCTTTGGAGAGCAATTTCCGGGCAAATTTACGCGCTGTCATAAGCGACAATCCCTTCATTTTTTGCTTCGTAAAAAACTGTTCCGGGTACATCTGCCCATTCATCAAATTGGGCTTGACTGGCGACCAGAATATCCGCGGGTACATACAGTGACCGCAAGGCGTCTTGCAACCGCACCATTGTTTTACGACGATTTTTGACGGTTTGCTGCACGACCAGGAAATCCAAATCCGATTGTCTGCCTGCGTCTCCTCGTGCGTAAGACCCGAATAGAATAATCTTTTGAGGATGGGCGGCTTCAACCAACCGGGCAACAGCTTGCGCAATCAGTTCATCAGAAATCATAGGTTTCACCCGTTCATTTGCACCACGGTGTAGGTTTGCCCCGCTTTGACCAGCGCTTGCGCCAGTATCAGCGCCTGCAATCCGTCCTCGCCACTGACGGGCGCGGGGAGGTCGTTTGCCACCGCGCTGATGAAGGCTTCCAACTCGGCGCGCAGCGGTTCCTGTTTGCGCACCACATAGCGCACCATCCGACCCTCGCTCACCCCGCGCAGGATGCGCAGGGCGTCCCAGCCGCCGGCGGTAGCGGTGGCGTTTTCGTAAAAATACAAATCCTGCGTCAGGTAATCGGCGCGGAACATCCCTTTTTCACCCGTGACGACCAGCTCGCGGATTTTGGTGGGGGTGAGCCAGTTGATGGCGAGTGTGCCGACCGTACCATCTTCAAACCGCACCAGCCCTTCCAGCAAATCTTCATAGGTGCTGTGGATGCGCCGTTCCGTTTCGGCGAAGACCCGTCGCACGTCCGCGCCGGTGAGGTAGCGCATGATGTCCAAATCATGCACCGCCAAATCAATCACCACGCCGACATCTTTCACCCGCGCGGGGAAAGGTCCCTGCCGCCGCGCATCAATCTGAAAGACGCGCCCCAGTTCCCCCGCGTCCAAACGCGATTTCAGGGCTTGAATGGCGGGGTTGAAGCGCTCGATGTGTCCAATCATCAGTTTGACCCCTGCCGCGCGCGCCAGTTCGATGATTTTTTGCGCTTCATCCAACTGAAAGGCGATGGGTTTTTCGATGAGCAGATGGATGCCGCGCTCAATGACTTCTTTCGCCACGTTCAGGTGTTCAACCGTGGGGGTGACGATGCTGACCGCTGCCGGTTTTTCCGCGTCCAGCATGGCGCGATAGTCGGTGTACGGGGTGGTGCGGTAGCGCTCGGCGACGGTTTCGGCGGCGGCGGGGTTGGCGTCCGCAACGCCTGCCAAACGCACGTCGGGCAGGTCGGCATAAATGCGGGCGTGGTTTTTCCCCATACTCCCCACGCCGATGACGGCGACGTTCATCATAATTTGTTTACCTCCGCCGCGATTTTCTCCAAATCCGCCGGGGTGAGCCGGGGATGCACCGGCAGCGAGATGACCTCTGCCGCCAGCGTTTCCGTCACCGGCAGGCGCACATCGCCCACAATTTCGCGGATGAAACCCTGACGGTGCGCGGGGACGGGATAGAAAATGCCCGTGCCGATACCGGCATCGTTCAATTGTTTTGCGGCGGCGTCACGGTCGGTATGGGTGACGCGGATGGTATATTGATGCCACACGTGCGCGTTCCCCGCCATCACCGTTGGGGTGATGACGCTTTTGATGTGCGCGGAAAGATATTCGGCGTTGGCGCGGCGTTTGGCGGTGAAATTATCCAGCCGGTTGACCTGCGCCAGCCCGATGGCGGCGTGCAGGTCGGTCATCCGAAAATTGTAGCCCAGCATATCGTGATAATAGCGACGTTTCATGCCGTGGTTGCGCAGCATGCGCAACGTTTCGGCGATGGCGTCATCATCGGTGGTGATGATGCCCCCTTCGGCGGACATGATGTTTTTGGTGGCGTACAAGCTGAAACAGCCTGTGCCGAAACTGCCCGCCTTTTTGCCGTGCCGGGTCGCCCCCACTGCCTGCGCCGCGTCTTCGATGATTGCCAAGCCGTGTTTTTCGGCAATTTTTTGGATGGCGTCCATATCGCAGATTTGCCCGTACAGATGCACCGGCAGAATCGCTTTGGTGCGCGGGGTGATGGCTTGTTCGATGAGCGCCGGGTTCAGGTTGAAGGTGTCTGCATCCACATCCACGAAAACCGGTTTCGCGCCGGTGAACAAAATACTGCTGGCAGTGGCGATGAAGGTGAACGGGGTGGTGATGACTTCATCCCCCGCGCCGATACCGTGCGCCAGCAGCGCCAAATGGAGCGCAGTGGTGCCGGAGCTGGTTGCCACCGCGTGTTTGGTTTCGCACACGGCGGCGAATGCCGCTTCCAGCGCGGCGACTTTTTTCCCCTGTGCCAGCATGCCCGATTCGAGGACTGCCAACACGCCGGTTTTTTCTTCCTCGCCGATGAACGGCTTTGAAATGGGTATCATGGTTGCTCCGTGATGGGTGAAACGTGATGCATTGCGTTTCACGTTTCAATTAAAATTGATAATGTTCACCGCAAATCGGGCATTCATACGCGCCCGAATCTTTTTTCACCAGTTTGGCGGCACAAGCGCAGACATAGCCCGCCAATCGCGCCGGATTGCCCAGCACCAGCCCGTGGTCGGGCACGTCTTTGGTCACCACCGCCCCCGCGCCGACCAGCGCGAACCGCCCCACCGACACGCCGGGCAGAATCACCGCCCCCGCGCCGATGGATGCGCCGTAGCGCACCGTGGTTTCCCCCACCTCCCAATCGTCGTCACTTTTCAGCGAACCGTCGGGATTGATGGCGCGCGGCAATTTGTCGTTGGTGAAAATCGCCCCCGGACCCACAAACACCCCGCTTTCCAGCGTTGTGCCGTGATACACCAGCGCCCCGTTCTGAATTTTCACATTGTCGCCGATGCGCACGCCGAAATCCACGTAACTGTCTTTGCCCAAAATACAATTCGCGCCGATGACGGTATTTTCCCGCACCTGACATTGGTTCCAGATGGAAGTGCCCTCGCCAATTTGGGCGGAAGGATGCACTTCCGCGGTGGGATGAATGCGGATGGCGGGTGTCGCGTCGTTCATGCTGCCTCCTCGGTTGAGGGAAGTTCCAATTCGGTGCGCAGTTCCACAATCCGAAAGACGGGATACGCCGGGTTGATTTCCGGCAGCACGGTGATGCCCGCTTCCAGACAGGTGAGATACACAATTTCCGCCAAGTCGCCATCCCCCTGAATGCAGACTTCAGAGAAACCGGCGGCGCGCACCGTTGCCAGATGCTGTTTCGTCGTCTCCCGCGTCAGCCGGTACCATTTCAGCGATGCCTGCAAAAATGAGGCGGTCAGGCGGCTTTTTTCGGCGATGCCCTGCGGGGTGAGCAGGTAGCGCAAGCGTCGCCGTTGCAACCGGGTGACCTTCACGTACCCTTTTTTCACCATGCGTTTCAGATACCAGTTCACACTCCCCACGGCAATGCCGAGTTGTGCCGCCAAATCCTTCTGGGTGATGTGCGGGTTTTCCTCAATCGTTTCTAAAATTAACCGGGTGTGTTGTTCGTTTATTTGTGTCATAGGTAAAATTCACTATTTGAATTATAACGGTGTTTCATCGGAATGCCAAATGCCATGCCATTATTTTCACATTGACGCATAGGATGGGCGGTGTTATAATCTTGCTATACTTTAACTTTACCCCGCGTGACATATGCCCGATTTAATTGGAAGAACAATTGGCAAATACCGAATAGTCGCCCGCTTGGGGCGTGGCGGCATGGCGGAAGTGTACAAAGCCTACCAACCGGGGCTTGACCGCTATGTTGCCATCAAAGTGTTGCATTCCTATCTTTCCGACGACCCCGATTTCATCGGGCGGTTTGAACGCGAAGCGCGCGCCATTGCCAATTTGCGCCATCCCAACATTGTGCAGATTTTCGATTTCGATGTGGAAGATGACCTGTACTATATGGCGATGGAATTCATCGACGGTCCCACCCTGAAAGCCGAATTGCGCGAACGCAGCCAGCAGGGGAAAATTTTCTCACCGGAAGAGAGCGCGCGCATTATGGCGGCGCTGTGCGACGCGATAGATTACGCGCACCGGCACGGGATGGTTCACCGGGATTTGAAACCGGCGAATTTCATCATCAACCGCGACGGGCAGATTTTGGTGCTTGATTTCGGGATTGCCAAAATTGTGGGCGCGACGCAATATACCGTCACCGGCGCAGTGGCGGGGACACCGGCATATATGTCGCCGGAGCAGGGGCAGGGCAAACGGGGCGACAATCGCAGCGATATTTATTCGCTGGGGGTGGTGCTGTATGAAATGATGACCGGGCGCGTCCCCTTTGATGCCGACACGCCCTTCGCGGTCATCATGAAACACATCACCGACCCCCTGCCGATGCCCCGCAGCATCAAGCCCGATATTCCCGAAGCCGTCGAGCGCGTCATTTTAAAAGCACTGGCGAAAGACCCCGACGACCGCTACCAATCGGCGCTGGATTTGGCGACGGCGCTCCGCAATGCGGTGGGATTGAGCATGCAGGATACGCTCGTCCGCAACCCGGTGACCACCCTTGCCCCCACGCCGCAAGTGCGCGAACTGACCCCGGATGACGAAGCATTCACACCGCTTCCCCACGCGACGCCCCCTTCCGCCACCCGGCTTTCACCCACCGGCGATACGCCGGGTACGGGCACAGTCCTCTCTCCGCCGGCGACACCATCCGCCCTGCCAAAATGGTTGTTATGGGGAGGGGCGGCGCTGGCACTGGTCATTATCGCCGGATTGAGCGGGCTGCTGCTGTTCAACGGGCAACGGGAAAAACAAAACGACACGCAAGCCACCGCGCTCGCTCAAAACCAACTGGATTTGGCGCAAACAGTGATGATGCAGACGGCGACCGCGATGCACGACAGCGGCGCTCCCACCGATACGCCCACGCCCACAGAGATACCGCCCACAGCGACCAACACCCCGCCGCCCACCAACACCCCCGATTTGGAAGCGACCATCTCCGCACGGCTCACGGCAACCGCCATCGAGCGCGCCGTGGCGACCGCCAACGCCGTCGGGCGTGCCACCAAAAATGCGCCCACCGCTACCCCCACCCCCAAACCGACCAGCACTCTGGCGCCCACCAACACCCCCAAACCCCTCCCGCCGACCAACACGCCTGTGCCTCGCCCGCCGACCAACACGCCCACACCCACGCCACCTCCCGCCCCGAAATTCGCCGGGCATATCGCCATCCCCATTGATAACGGCTTCGGGCGGTACGATGTGCGGATTTTCGAGCTTCCTTCCGGCAAAGAAATCGGCGAAATTATCGGCGCGCGCCAACCCTTTTATCGCAACGATGGCGCGTTGCTCGTCAATGGCGATACCTCACCCACCAATGAAGGCGCGGGGACGGACGTTTTCATGTACAATGTGGATGGAACCGGCGGCAGACCCATCAGCGGTTCGCCGGAAGACAGCTACCCTTCGTGGAGCCCGGACGGGGGACGGATTGCATACGACAATCCCGGTTTGGTGTCGGTCAGTGGCAGCAAACCGGAATGGCATTTGTTCGTCCAGCAAAGCCTTGACAAACCGGACATCAACCAGATGGCGAGCTTCAACGTGATTGAAGGCAATGTGTATGATAGCGGTCAGCCCTTGCACCCCGTGTGGGCTTCGGACGATTATCTCATTTTCCGCGCCTGCGACATTTGGCCCGGCGGACGGGGCGGCACAAAATGCGCCATCTGGCGCACACCGTCGTGGGCGACATCCGGCGGGACGGGCTACACCGTGCCGCAATTGGTCAGCAATTTGAACGGTATCCCCACCGACACCGAAGGCGGTTCGCTATTGGTGATGAGCCGTGAAACGGGGAACTGGGACGTGTACATCACCGGCATCGCCGGCGGTGGCGAGACCAACCTCACCAACAACCCCGCGCAGGACGGGCTGGGAACCTTCTCCCCGGACGGGAAATGGGTCGCCTTTGTCTCCGACCGGGCGGGCTGGGCGGTGTGGGTTGTGCCGTCGAGCGGCGGGGACGCGGCAAAACTCTTCGATTTGCCGGGACCCCCGTGGGGACGCGGTGAACACGATTGGACGCTGGAGCGCATCAGTTGGGGACCATAAATGCGTGAAAACCGTAGGGGCGACCCTTGTGCGCGCCCGTGTGTCCCGCCCAAAAGAAATTCGTGCAATTTGTTCATTCGCACCATTCGTGATAAAAAACAGTTGAAACAATCATCCTGAAAATTCAACCCATTTTGCAATTGACTCCGAGGTTCATTCACCATGCACCGCCGAACGTTCCTGCGCTTTTCAATTGTTTTTGCGTTGACGACCCTCTTCGCCACGGTTGCGCTGACCGCCGTCCGCGCCCAAACCCCGCCGAGCAACCTGCTCACCGACCCCGATTTTGAAACCGGCGCCACCGCCCATTGGACGCCCAAACCCGGCACCACCCGCTTCACCATCACCGACACCCACGTATTTTCCGGACAATTTGCCGCCGCCATCGGCAGCGATGGCAGCACGTCTACCAAAGCGATTGTCCAGACCGTCCCCGTCATCAGCCGCACGGTGTACCGGCTGACGGGCGCAGCGCTGAAAAACAACCCCGCCGCCAAGCTCGCCCGCCTGCGGGTGGGCTGGTATCCCACCGACGATTGCACCGGCAAACAGCTCGCCACCGCCGATACCCCCGCGCTGACCGCCGACCATCCCGCTTTCGCCGTCCTTTCCGCCACGGTCACCGCCCCCGACACCGCCCGCTGCGCCGAAATTCGCGCCCAAATGCAACCGCTCGACACTCGTCCGGCGGTTGTTTTTTTTGATGCGCTCGACTTTTCGCCCGCCCCGCCCGCGCCGACCCCCACCCCCGCGCCCATCGTCCCGCTGAAAATCACCGAGGTGCTGTACGACGCGCGCACCCCGTCCACCGCCGGCGATGAATTTGCGGAAATCTGCAATCCCACCGCCGAAAATGCCGCGCTGAATGGCGTCAAAATTGGCGATGAAGAGACGCCCGGCAAGGGGGAAGGGATGTACCGTTTTCCCCCCGACGCGATTTTGGCGGCGGGCGATTGTCTGCTGGTGGCGAAAAACGCCGCGCAGTTTCAGGCGCGATTCGGTTTTCCGCCCGATTTTGAGACGGTGGCGACCGCGGCGGGGTATTCCGACACGCTGACCGTCCCGAATTTGTCCCGCTATTCGGCGTGGGGAAAGGGCAGTTGGGCGCTGGCGGATGGGGGCGATGAGCTGTTGCTCCTCGCGCCGGATGACACCCTTTTGGACGCGGTGGCATATGGCAAGGGCGATTACGGCGCGGCGGGGGTGGAACCCGCCTTCATCGCCGATGCGCCCTTCAGCCTGCAACGGGTTTCGATGGCAGAGGACGCCGATTCGATGCCCCTCGATTTTCTGCGCGACCTGCCTACGCCCGGCGAGCCGCCCCCCGCGCTCGCACCACCGCCGGTTTCCCCCGCGCCATTCATCGCCGCCGGGATGTATGCCTTTTTCGGTTCGCCGGGGGTTGAAACGACGCTCGGCGGGGGAGATGCGCCGCCCGCTGCGGCGCTGGCGCGCGCCCGCAACGCCGGGATGCACTTCGCCGCGCTCGCCGACCCCGTGACCGGACATTGGGACGCCGTCCAATCTGCCGCCGCCGCGCAGACCGCGCCCGGCGAATTTACGGGGCTGGCGGGGTTCTCGGTGGATGCGGACGCCGTCCCCCTGCATATTTTGGGGGCGGATGACCCCCTTTCGCCCACGGTGACCGCCGCCGAGGCGCGGCAATTCCTTTCCTCCCATCCCGACGCTGTGGTGCAGATGGATGCCGTTCTCCCGCCCGATTTTTCGCCCGTCAGTGATACCATCCGTCTGCTGATGGTGAACCTTGCCGACCCGGACGGGCTGGATGCGGCGGTGACGGCGTGGGAAAAGGGCTGGCGGGTGGCGCCGGTGCCGGTGGTTCCGCTGCGCGCGCCGACTTGGGGCGCGGATGTGTCGGCGCGGGCGGGAATTTTGGCGGCGGCATTGACCCCCGATGCGGCGCTGGACGCGTTGCGGGCGCGGCGGGTCTTCGTCACCACTGCCGCCGGGCTGACGCTGGCGGCGCGTTTCGGCGGGGCGTGGATGGGCAGCGCGGGCGTGCCGTCGGGCGAAGCGGCGGCGGAAATTTTCGTGCGCGGGGATGCGGCTGTGTCGGGCACGGTGACGCTCTTCGATGGGCGTGTCCCGCTGGCAGTGATGGCGGTGGGGACTGTGCCGTTTTCGCGTGCGGTGAATATTTTTCTGCGCCCCGGGCATTTTTACCGGGCGGAATTGCGTACTCCGGCGGGCGATATTGCCCTCACTGCGCCGGTGTGGGTTTCCGGCGCGCCCCAGCCCGACAAAATTTTGCTGAACGAAGTTTTGCCATCCCCCACCGAAACAGCGGCGGAATGGCTGGAGCTTTTCAACCCGTCGCCGTATCCGGTCAATTTGCGCGGCTGGCGGCTGATGGACGCGGCGGAAAAGACCTTTGTTTTTCAGGGGGATGACCTGATTTCGCCGCGCGGGTATCGGGTGGTGACGCGCCGGGAATCTGGGATTGCGCTCAACAACGGGGGGGATGCGGTGACGCTTCTGCGCGCGGACGGCTCGGTGGCGGACGCGATGCGCTACGCCGCGAATCCCGGCGCGGATGCCAGCGTGTGCCGCGACCCCGAAACGGGCGCGTGGGTGTCGCCGTGCATTGCCACCCCCGGCGCGGCGAATATTGTTTTGCCGCCGCCCGCGCCGCTCGCGCTTTCCATTTGGGACGCGAAACACGTCACGGAAGGGGCGTGGGTTCGGATAACGGGTTGGGTCACTGCGCCGCCGGGGGTCTTCGGCAAAAATACAATGTATGTGCAGGATGAGACGCACGGTATTCGGGTGAAATTGCCTGCCGGGCACGGGCGTTCTTTCGCCATCGGCGACCGGCTGGAAGTTACGGGATTTTTGAATCTGTATTATAATGAATGGGAAATTGATGTGGCGGACATCGGCGATGTGCGGCGGCTGGCGG
>JAJRSQ010000332.1 GCA_024278725.1 Chloroflexota bacterium | reverse complement strand
GCAGATTATTGAGCGCGTTTTGGCAATGAAGTTCTGTACGGCTGCCGATAAAATCGAGATAGAAAAAGTATTGCCAGCGTTCCCCCTGCAACGGACGAGATTCGATTTTCGTCAAATCAATATCGCGCAGGGCGAAGACCGCCATACTTTTGAAAAGCGCGCCGGGCGCATTCGGCATGGAAAATACAATGGATGTTTTGGCTTCGCCGACCGGTTCAACCGGCTCACGGGCGATGATTAAAAAGCGGGTGTAATTTTCCGGATTATCCTCCAAATCGGGATGCAGAATTTCCATCTCGTAAATTTCGGCGGCGCGGGCGCTGGCAATCGCCCCCCCGTCGCGGATATTCTGCTCGCGGAGCATCTTCGCGCTGCCGGCGGTATCGTAGGTTGGCTGGCGGTTCACCTGCGGGAAATGCGTGGTGAGCGAGCGTTCGCACTGCGCCAACGCCTGCGGGTGGGAATAAATGGTGCGGATGTCCGTTTTCTGCACGCCGGGCAACACCATCAACTGATGGGCTATCCGCAATTGCACCTCCCCGACGATGGTCAAATCATAGCGCAACAGCAAATCATAATTGCGATGAATACTCCCCGCCAACGAGTTTTCCACCGGCACAATGCCCTGGTCGGCATCGCCGGAAGTCACCCGGTCGAAGACAATTTCAAACGATTCGCACGGCAGCGGCTCAATATCTGTGCCAAAGAATTTTACGGCGGCGGCTTCGCTGAATGCGCCGCGCTCGCCCTGAAAAGCGACAACCGGTTTCCGTTCGGTCATAATTTCTCCGTTCCGTCTTCCGTCCGCGACGGGACATAATATCGCCGCTCCGGAATATCCAAAATTTTATAGGGATAAATATTGTTCACGATGGTGTCAAAATACAGCGTGACCGTCTGCTCGGACAGGCGGTACACGTGGTGATGCCCGTGGATGAGGTAGCGGGGTTTGAAGGTGCGCATCAGCCATAAAAACGCTGCAAACCCGCGGTGCACATGGTCGGAGCCGTTGTGGATGCCCAGCGGGGGCGAATGGGCTATCAGCACATCGAGCGCGCGCCCTTTGAAAATATGGTTCATTAGCAAACGGGGCGCGAGTTTGTAAGCCTTGACCCACATTTCCAAATCGGTGTGCTGGAAGGTTCCTTCGGATTTATAGCGGATGGAACCCTGCAATCCCGCCACCAGCAAGCCGTTAACTTCCTGCACCCGCCCGTCCAAATCGACGCCGCCGCCCGGTCCGGTAATCGCCTCGCCGGAAGGGGTGTATTCCCGTTCCGAATCGTGATTGCCGTGGACGTAAAACATCGGAACATTGAGCATGCTCACCAGATATTCCAGATAGTAATATGGCAAATCGCCACAACCAAAAATTACATCAACCCCTTCTGCTTTGGTTAATACGGCGGGGCTATATAGCCAACTGACGACTTTGTCGCTCACACACAACGCTTTCAAGAATATTGCCTCAATTTCTATCCGGATAAAACGGCTGAATTGTACCACGCCGATTCAGACATGTCAATGGAAAAATCAGGCTACGCCAGCCGGTGCAGAATATGCGTGTCGAAAAAATCGGTCAGCGGGGCGCGGAAGACATACCCCAGTGCCACCAGTATCAGCACGCCGACGACCAGCGCCATAAAAATCCACGGCGGCGCCTGCACCGACGACGCGCCAATCCATGCAATCAAAAAAGTGAAGGGACCCCGGCTCAACAGGGTGGCAAGCGCCAACGTTCGCAACCGCACCCGACTCAATCCGGCGATGAAATACGGGAAATCACCCACGGGCAACAGCAGAATGACCACCCATAGCCCCACCGACTCCAATTTGGCGAGCTGCTCGTATTTCACCAGCGTCTCGGCGTCCACGTGGCGCTCAATGAAGGGACGCCCCAACCGGCGCGCCAGCCATGCCGCCAGCACGCCCCCGGCAACCACGCCAATCACCCCGTACACGCCGCCCCACACCAGCCCGAACAGCGCGCCCCCCAAAAGCTGCACCGGATACCCCGGTATCGGCGCACCGATAATCTGCACCAGACTGAGCGCCAGAAACGCGAACGGCGCCCACCAGCCGAGCGCGTCTATGCTCGCCGCCAACGCCGCCTCATCGCCCGAAGAGAGCAAAATCGAAATGGGCTGCCACAGCACCGACGTAATCCCCGCCAGGGCTATCACCACCAGCCAGGGCATCCATTGCGAAACGATATTCGATTGCCGTCGTTGCGCTTCGGCATTAGTATTATTCATAGCGCTCCAAAATTATCAGATTGCAAAATTGTAGCATAAAACCGGGCATCGCCAAAGCGGTTGGGTGCTTGTGGGATGGCGAATCGGGGAGCGCGAAAACTTGCCCAACCCCCAAACCTGTCGTAGAATGGGGAAAAGATGACTTCAACCGAATTTGAGGCGCGCCATGTTTACCCAACCTTCGTTAACCGAACCCCATTTTTCTTCTCACGCGGAATTTGTGACCGCTCTGCAAAATCTCACCGGCGACCCGCTGGAACAATTCGGCGGCAATATTGTGGTGTACCGGGGCAACCCCGCCGCAAAGCTGATGATTATCGGTGAAGGACCCGGTGCTGAAGAAGACCGCCTGCAAAAACCGTTCGTGGGGCGGTCGGGGAAACTGCTGGACAAAATTCTCGAAGCGGTGGACTTCAACCCGGAAACGGATGTTTATGTCTCCAACGTCGTGCGGCGTCGCCCGCCAAACAACCGCGACCCCCTGCCGACGGAGATTGAGTTTTTCAAGCCGTATTTATATGAAGAAATCCGCCTCATTGCCCCGAAAATCATCCTGCTCATCGGGCGATATGCCATGCTCACCGTGCTGGGCGAAAAACGGGGCATCACCAAAGTGCGCGGGCAATGGTATCAGCAGGGCAATTATTGGGTCATGCCGATGTTCCATCCCGCCTATCTGCTGCGCAACCCGCAAAAAACGCCCGGCTCGCCAAAAGCGCTGACGTGGACGGACATCAAAAATGTCCGCGCGAAATATGATGAACTGATGGCGCAGGGCGCGTAGAATTAATGTTCAGGGCTGTTGCAAAGTCGCTTGACAAACAATACTTTGCGCAGGAAATGTAGGGGCACGCTGCAGCGTGCCCCTACAACGCCACCGATTTTCGTTAAAACCGGAAGAAAATGCGTAAGAGCGGCTCGCAAATCGCCCCCGGG
>JAJRSQ010000331.1 GCA_024278725.1 Chloroflexota bacterium | reverse complement strand
TGCGCAGCCAGTTGTTCGGCGGCGCGGCGCATTCCGAGGGTATCTCCGTTGGTGTATCGCCGGCTGATTTGTCCATTTTGCACCACCAGCACATCCAGCGTGTTGAAGCCCTGGTCAATGACGAGCGTGGGTGCTTTTAGCGCGGCAGTCCCTTTCACCCACTGCCCGGTGGTGTCCATCCCCCAATCGAACCAACCGGCGACGGGTTGAGGAATGGCGGCGCGAACAGCCGAAACTGTGAGCCGGATAGCGGTGTCATTGACGGCAAAATGGTGGTTGCCGACCAGCCAGCCGCGGATTTTGCGTTCCACGCAGCGCGCCTCGGTTTGGTGTTGCAAAACGGTGATGGGGAGCGCCAATGCCAGCGCCAGCGTGTGATTTCCGGTACCAAGCAAACGGAAGAATGCGGCATAAAGCGCGGCGCGCAATTCGGGGCTGTCAGTGAAGCGGTCGAAATCCATACGGTGGATGGGGCGGGTATATTGGGCGACATTATCGCCGACCAGATATTGAGTGCCGTCAAACGTAATCTGTAGCGGACGGTTTTGACCGGTGCGGGGACGGGTGACGCCGGCGAGTGATAGACCGGTGGCAGTGTCGGCGCCGAGTCCGACACTTGCGGGGAGCGAGATGGTGTTGATGTCTGTATTGCGTACCTCGGCGAGTTTCAGATGGCTGAAACCGGGGTCGACTCCGATTTTGCGTATACGTTTTTCTCTCATTAAAACGGGGCTCCTTACATTTAAAAGGGTTTACTGCAAAAAATTGCAGTGACATAACATTATTCCAGTTGCATTTCCAGCGCGCGGATTTCATCGTGCAACGGGTGGCTGTAATCGGTGCGGAAATAGTCCGGGCAGGGTTCCGCATTTTGCACTTTACGGGCGATGAAAATGCCGGGGGCGTTGATGGTTCTGCCGCGGTCGGATTGGCAGTACGCCAGCCAGCGCAGCACATCATACCGAACGAAATCGGGCTCGTCACTGCGCCGGGCGGAAGCGCAGACGGCTTCCCGGGCGATTTTGAGCGGCGTGCCGCAGCGGTCGGTGAGCAGGTCGAGCAGCGGTTGAAAATCCGGCGGGATTTTACTGCAATTTTTTGCAGTGGCGGTTGTTGGTTGTTGTTGTCGTTTTTTAGATTCCGGTTCGGTTGTTTTAAAACTACTACGACTACAACCACTACTGCAATCTTTTGCAGTAAAATCGGGAAAATCGGGTGTTTTACTGCAATGTATTGCAGTGTCGGTCACATCCGGGGCTGATGCGGACAACCCGGTGTCCGACGCCCAACGCAGCGGGCGTGTTTTTTCATCAGCCGGGCGGGACGGATTGTCATCATCGGCGGGCAACGCAGCGCCCAAATCCCAACGCAGCGGGAAGATGATGATTTGACCGTGCCCGAGATTTTCCACTCGGATATAGCCGGCGGTTTTCAAGTCGCGGAGGTGGTCGTACATACGGCGTTCTTTGAGCCCGCGCAGTCGGGCGAACTCGGCGACGGTGGCGGGCGGGGTGCGTTCGCCTTTGGTTTGCCAAGCCAGCCCGTGGAGTTGCGCCAGTGTGCGGAGGAGGGCATCGGGTAGATTGGCGTTAAAAATGACATCGGCGGGGACGTTGACGAAACGGGGCGGCGGTTTGAGCGGCATCACACATCCTCCACCGCAAATAACGCGAGTTGCACCTGTCCGGTGGCGTAACGCAGCGAGATGAACGTATCCACCAATTCTTGCAGCGCGGTGTCGAGGGCGTCGGTATAGGGAATGACCGCCATCGCTTGTCCTCGAATAGTTTCGACCGGAATGCCGAGCGGTGCGCCCGACAATTGGTGCAGCAGTTGCGCAAATGCGCCCGGGGGCGTGAGGATTTCCCAACCGTCATCACCGAGCCGCAAGGCAATGGGAAGCGGCGTATTGCAAATTGTTTGCACAAGCCCTCCTTTATTTCGGCATTCGGTAACCGCTGTCGATGAATGCCTCCAAGTCTCGCTCGCGGATACGTGTGAGGCGTCCGCCGTCGCCGAGTTTGATATAGGGCAGTTTGCCTTCTTTCAGCCAGTTATTGAGCGTTTTGAGGCTGATATTCAGGATGGCGGCGGCTTCGGCAGTGGTGAAAAGTTTCATTGAATTGGGTTGCGTGTGTTTTTTCTTCATTTTGGAGTCTCCTTATGTGAGTTAAAAAGTTGAAAAGATAGAGCGGTGTAATACCCGATTGCACGGCAAACGTGAAAGTGGTATAATTTTCTGTAAGAGGTCAGGATGATAGTCAGTTTCAAAGACAAGACGACTGCGGACTTGTACCACGGGCATCAGACAAAGCGGACACGAAAAATTCCGTTGGCGTTGAAGCGTGCGGCACTGCGCAAATTGGATATGCTGAATAACGCCCATCAGCTCAATGACTTGAAAATGCCCCCCGGCAATCGGTTGGAATTGCTGAGAGGGGATTTGGCGGGATATTACAGCATTCGGGTGAATGACCAATGGCGAATTATATTTAAATGGTCGGAGCAAGGCGCCGTTGATGTTTCGTTCTGTGATTATCATTGAGAAGAGGTGAAAAATGTTACCGGAAAATCGTATTAGCACCCATCCGGGGGAGATATTGCTGGAAGAATTTTTGAAACCGATGGGAATAACGCAAGTTGAATTTGCACGGCACATTGGCGTATCGGTGCAGCGGGTGAATGAAATTGTGCGCGGCAAGCGTGGCATCACCCCGCAAACGGCGTGGCTGTTCGCCCAGG
>JAJRSQ010000330.1 GCA_024278725.1 Chloroflexota bacterium | reverse complement strand
GAGGTGCTGGTGATGGCAGACGATGAAAACGTCCGCGCCAACCGGCTGGCGCTGCTGCAAGCCATCCGCGACCTGACCAAAGGCTACGCCGATTTCAGCGCGTTGCAGGGCTTTTAAACCTCACTGAACGCAAAACGGTAGTGGTTAAAATTAACTGACAAGATACGCAAGTGTCATTGCGAGGCGTGCAACGCCGACCTGTGCCCCAACGGGGTAAGCAATCTCCGTGTTTGAATAGTGGGGGATTGCTTCAGCCCTCCGGGCTTCGCAATGACATTCCTGTATAGACACCAAACTTCACGAATCCCCTAATTTTTTCATACAAATTTGTGGAATTCGATGCAGAATATGCGTGAATCCTGCAATTTTTAATTGAAGAGTGCCCGCGTCAGCGCTGCCCATTCCGCCAGCGAGAGGGTTTCGGCGCGGCGGCGGGGGTCAATCCCGGCAGATTCCAGCAACGGCACAACTTCCGATTGCGGGCGGTGCAATCCCGCCGACAGGGAGTTTTTGAGCTGTTTCCGTTTTTGGCTGAAGCCCGCATTCACCACCCGAAAAAACTGACGCGGGTCATCCACCGGCACGGGGGGCGACGGGTGACGGTCGATGCGCAGCACCGCCGAATCAACCTTCGGCGGGGGGGAAAAAGCGTTGGCGGGGATGGTATGGCACAGGGTCGGTGCGCCGTAAAATTGCACACTCACCGCCAGCACGCTCATTTTTCCCGGCTGGGCGGTGATGCGTTGCGCCACTTCTTTTTGGATGGTCAGCACCGTGCGGCGCGGGGGGTGTTCATTTTCCAGCAAATGGCGAATGATGCCGGAGGTGATGTAATAGGGGACATTCGCCACCACCATATAATCATCGCCGGGGGAGAAATCAGGGAGGTTGTCCGCCAGCACTTCGGCGGGCTGTACGGAAAGAATATCCGCCTGCACCAGCCGGAAATTCGGGGCGGAAAGTTCGGCGGAGAGGACGCGCACCATGTCGGCGTCCATTTCCACCGCGACCACCGCGCGCGCGGTCTCCGTCAGCGGGAGGGTGAGCGCACCCAGCCCGGGACCGATTTCCAGCACGGTATCGGCGGGGGTCAGCTCGGCGGCGGCGACGATTTTTCGCAGGTGGTTGGGGTCGGTTAAAAAATTTTGCCCCAGCCCTTTTTTCGGGCGCAGATTGTATTTTCTCAGCAGGTCGTTGGTCATTGGTTATTCGTCGTCATTCGCCTCATCGTTCCTGCGGGAATTGGGGCAGCACATAGCGAATTTTGTCCCAGCGCGGAATGGGGGTGAGCACATACACATCCACCCAGCGATACCACAGCTTCAGATTGTCTTCATCATATCCCAAATCAATATGCTTGCCCAAAATAGCGCCGCCGGTGTCGCCGGCGACGGCTTCGCCGTACCCGGGCACATACACCTTCGACCACAGCGGCACGACGCCGGGGTCAACCGCCACCACGCCATAGCCCGCGGGTAATCCGGTGCGGGTGATGCCGTAGGCGGGGTGGTCTTTGGTTTTGCCCGAGGTTGCCGCCGAGTATGAGGTTGCCAGCATCCGAATTTTGCGCCAATATTCAATTTCGCCGTCGGGCGTTTCCAGCGTGCGCACCACAATTTTTGTTCCGTAGGCGATGATTTTGTCGGCGGGTTCCTGCGCCAGCCATGTTTCCTCTTCCTGTCGGAAAGCCTCTTCCCCGTTTTCATAGCGCACGCGGGTGCGGGTTTTGGTGATGCCCTGTTGCCCCGGTTGCTGCACCACCTGACGGTCAATCTCCAGATTGGTGTCGGGCATGTAGATGGTCTCGAAATCGGTGGTTTCTTTTCTGAATTCCAGCACCTCTTTCACCCGCACAATTTCGATGAGGGCAGCGGCGGGGAGCGGCGAGTCTTCCGGCGGGCGGGTGTAATCCTGCCCCACCAGCATAATCCCTTCCTGCGCCAACACGCCGCCGACGGTTGCGGCGCGGGTGCGCGTTTTGATGCGTTTGCCGTCCACCGTGATTTCCACCGGTACCGACCGCTCAATGGCGATGGTGGTGTCGGGGGTGAGGGGCGCGCTCAAATTCGGGGTGATGGCGTCCCCTTCAAACAGGGGGATGTTCTGCGCCAGCAGCACTTCGCCCACGGTTTGGGCGGTGGAAAAGATGGTGCGGGCGGTGTCGCCGTCATTAATGTGGATGGGTACGGCTCGGTGCAGGGTGAGCCGCGCGGGTTGGGGGCGCATGGCTTCCACGCGGTTTTTAAAACGGATGAAGTTTCCGCGCGGCGGTGAAATTTCGGCGGGGATGGGGGCGTCCGGTTGCCACAGTTCGCCATTGACGAAAATATCATCGGCGGGCGAGATGGCGATGCCCTGCTCGGCGAAAATTTCGGCGGGGGTGGTGGCATGGGTGAACAGGGTGATGTCGGGGCGCGCGTCAATTGTCAGTTGGATGGGGCGCGCCAGCGAGATTTCCAGCGTGCGGTTTTCGGGCAGACCACTGGTCTGCGCCAGATTGAGCCGGTCTGCCGGGTTCAGCGCAATCCCCGTTTGCGCCAGCACCGAATCGACGGTTAAACGGTGGGTGCGTGTCTCGAAGGGGATGCCATCCACCATAATGGTGACCGGTTGGGCGGTTTGGTTGTACCACAACAACGCCGGCACTGCTACCAGCACGGTCATCAAAATGTTGAAAAATGTGCGGGGAACGGGAACGGCGCGGATGCGGATGCGTGGTTTTTCTTGAACGGATGAATCGTACACCGGGTTATCTGCCTGAGAACACAAAAGCGGGTCAGTAATTGACCCGCCCTGTGTGCGATGAAGATTGAGATGCCGGTAACCGAGTAACACCGACCAGGTATCCCTGTGTCACCCGGAAGGAACCACTTATGGCTGCTGTCTTCCGACCCTGACCAGGTTCGCGGGCTTCCGCCGCACAGGACCCACCCGATGCTACCCGGATACCGGCATCTCAAGCTGAGAAAAAGGCGGAGAGGGCGGGATTCGAACCCGCGAGGCTTTTACACCTACACGATTTCCAATCGTGCGCACTAGACCAACTATGCGACCTCTCCAAAAGCTGACCGCTTTTAGCTTTTGGCTATCAGCTTTCCAGCGGGAAGGGTGGGATTCGAACCCACGGTGGATGAGAACACCCACAACGGTTT
>JAJRSQ010000329.1 GCA_024278725.1 Chloroflexota bacterium | reverse complement strand
GTTCGCGCCGGTTTCCAGAATGTAGGCAATCTGCCCCAGCGTTTCGCCCTCATCGGTGACGACGGTCAGCCCTTCCAATTGATAGTGGTAGAAAGCGCCCGGCTCCAGCGGGACGGCGTCGGTGCGTGGGATTTTGAGGTACTTTCCGCGCAACGTTTCGGCGGCGTCTCTGGAAGCGTACTGCGCAAATTTCATCAGCACCCGCTCCCGATGCCAGCGCGTGCCGACGACCGCTACCAGCCGGGCGGAAGTTTCATCGCCCAGATAGACCGTTTCCATCGCGTCGAAGCGCTCCGGGAATTCAGTCAGCACCTTCACGGATACTTCCCCGTGGATGCCATGGGGTTTGACGATGCGCCCGATAACCAGAAAATCAGGCTCAGCAGCGCGATTGCCTGAGCCTGAAATTTCCGGTTGTTTGTTTTTTTGCAGCGGCGTCGCCGGTGTTCACTCGCCAATCTCCAGCGTGATGTGGGCATTGTCGTTCATGGCGGCAACGCGCAAAACCGCCCGCATAGCGTTTGCCATGCGTCCGTGTTTGCCGATGACTCGCCCCATATCTTCCTGGTCAACCATCAGCGTGACAACGGTGTGCCGTCCATGCTTCCGGCTGGTGACATCCACTTCTTCCGGGTGGTCAACCACCGATTTGGCGATATATTCAATCAGTGCTGTGCTTCGAGCCATACTTTCACCTGCCTTTTTCACGGGGACAGGCTTTTTGCCGATGGGGATACCATCGGGAAATGAGCCAAATCCGAATTATGCGGCTTCTGCTTCTGCTTCCACTTCGGCAACGGGTTCACCCGATTTGAACCGGGCGTACCGGTCTAAAATACCTTTGCTGGTCAGAATGCGTTTCAGCGAATCGGACATCTGCGCGCCATTCGACAGCCAGTGGAACAGTCGCTCTTCTTTCACCACCACCAGGGGGGGGTCTTCCCGAGGGTTGTAATGCCCCAGAATTTCAAGGAATTTCCCGTCACGCGGGGCGCGCGAAGGCGCAGCCACAATGCGGAAACTGGCGCGTTTTTTAGAACCGGTTCGGCGAAGTCTCAATTTAACCATAACTTTTTTACTCCCTTTTTGCTGTGACCTCTCAGCGATTGTTTTTATTTTAGTGCTGAAAGTCGAAATAAACAATTTTTATATTCTGACGCTATCCGCCAAACATATTGAGCAAGCCCCGCCGTTTGTTGGGGTCTCGCAGTTGACGCATCATTTTCTGCATTTGCCGGAATTGCGATAGAAGTTGATTCACGTCCTGAACGTTGGTGCCGCTGCCGCGCGCGATGCGCCGCTTTCGGCTGGCGTTCAGGATTTTCGGGTATCGTCGCTCTTTCATGGTCATCGAATTGATGATGGCTTCGGTGATTTTCATCTGCCGGTCTGCCACTTCCGGCGAAATTTGTTTCGCCAGTTGATTCATGCCGGGAACCATTTCCAGCATTTTGGTGAGCGGTCCCATCTTTTTCACTTGTTGCAGTTGTTTCAAAAAATCATCCAGATTGAAACTGCCGTCCATCATTTTTTCGACGGCTTCGGCGGCGGCTTCCTCATCAATATTATCTTCCGCCTGCTCAATCAGGGTGAGCATGTCGCCCATCCCCAAAATCCGCGATGCCATCCGGTCGGGGTAGAAAACTTCCAACTCATTGAGTTTTTCGCCCGTCCCCAAAAATTTGATGGGCACGCCGGTCACGGCACGCACGGAAATTGCCGCCCCGCCGCGCGCATCACCATCAATTTTGGTGAGGATGAGTCCGGTGATGCCTACCTGTTTGTTGAACCCGTCGGCGACTTTGACCGCGTCCTGCCCGGTCATTGAGTCAACCACCAGCAAAATTTCCTGCGGATTCGTCTTCGCCTGAATTTGCGAAAGTTCGTCCATCAGGTCGTCATCAATGTGCAACCGCCCCGACGTGTCGAGAATGACGATGCTGTGCGCCCCTTCGCGGGCGGCTTTCAGCGCGTTGGCGCAGATGGTGGGCGGCGGAACGCCGGGGTCTTCGGCGTAAACGGGAATGTCGATTTGCTTGCCCAGCACCTTCAATTGGTCAATGGCGGCGGGTCGGCGGGTATCTGCCGCCACCAGCAACGGACGCTGTCCGCTCTTTTTGCGCAGATGGAGCGCCAATTTCGCCGCGACGGTGGTTTTCCCCGCGCCCTGCAAACCCACCAGCATGATAACGCGGGGCGAGCCGCCGCCCAAATTCAGCGGGGCGGCATCGCCGAGGGTGGCGACCAATTCCTCGTTGACAATTTTGATGACCTGCTGGGCGGGGGTTAAACTTTTCATCACCTCCGCGCCAATGGCGCGCGCTTTCACCCGTTTGATGAAATCTTTGGCGACTTTGAAGTTGACATCGGCTTCCAACAGCGCCAGACGGACTTGCCGCAGGGCGGTATCAACGTCCGATTCGCTCAATCGCCCGTGCCGGGACAGGTTATCGAATATATTTTGGAGTTTATCTTGCAAATTTTCAAACATCAAAATTCCCCGTAAATACCAAAGATGGATTTTAGCTGAAAGGGGGCATTTTCGCAAATTTTATGGTTATCTCTGCGCCGGAAACGGGCTGTGGGGCGATGGTTGGGGTTGCCGCCGCGCCGCAATCGTTTTATGCTGACGGGAAAACGTCAGGTATTCGGGGGGTGCGATTCATCTTTCATTAATGCGGTGGCGGTAAACTTTCAGTAGCATCATCAGATTCAGCGTGCGGAAGAATTTGTGGTACAATTAGCGTAACGATTATCATAGAAAGGATTTTTTGGATGCTTATTATTTTCACGTTGATTATTGCCGGAGCCGTAAGCGTTTTCTGGCTTTTATCACAACAAAAATTGTCTGAACAGCCGGTTCCGGTGCGGATTGAAGATGATTCACGCCGCGCAGAGCGGTAATCGAAAAAAATTAAAAACAGGGCATTGAAGAATTGAGGTGAAACAATGTTATTTTATGATCCCTTGTTTTTGCTATTTATTATCCCAACGATAGTCTTGGGCTTTATTGTGCAGTCTGCGGTAAAGTCCAAATTTAGTAAATACAGCAAAGTAAAAACTTATCGCGGATTGACCGGCGCACAAGCCGCCCGCGAAATTCTGGACGCCAACGGGCTTTACGATGTGCGCATCGAAGAGGCGACCGGCGGACTGTTGAGCGACCATTACGACCCCCGCACCCGCGTTCTGCGGCTGTCATCGGAAGTGGCGCGTTACCCGTCGGTGGCGGCGGTGGGCGTTGCCGCGCATGAAGCCGGACACGCCCTGCAACACGCCAACAATTACTTCCCCCTGCAACTGCGCTCGTCGCTGGTACCGGCGGTGCAATTCGGCTCGCGGCTGGCGCCGTGGATTATTCTGGGCGGCATTTTGCTGCAATCGCTGATGGGCTTAACCCAACTGGGATTTGTGATTGCTTGGGTGGGTATCATCGCCTACGGAGCTGTCGCGCTCTTTTCACTGGTGACCCTGCCGGTGGAGCTCAACGCCAGCGCCCGCGCAAAAAAACTACTGTACCAATACAATATTGTTGACAAATCGGAATTAAACGGCGTGACCGCGGTACTCAATGCGGCGGCATGGACTTATGTTGTCGCTGCCCTCGGCGCGATATTACAACTGCTATACTGGATTATCCGCCTGTACGGGCGTCGCCGGTAAAGGATTTTTTTGGATGCGAAAAACAATCATCATTGCTTCAATTACTTTTTTAGTGGTCATTTTCGGCTGTGTGGCAATCGCCACCGTCATTTTCAACATTTCCGCACCGGCGAAACGCGCCGTGGTGACTCAAACCTCATCGCCGCCGCCCGTGATTGTCAGCGCGCGGAACGTCTCGACACCCGCGCCCGCGCCGATTGAGCCGGTGGTGCAACCCACCGCCGTATCCGAAGCGGTCATCTCGCAAGCGGATGCGGAAGAAACACTGCTCATCAACCTTTACAAACGGGTCAACCCGTCGGTGGTGAATATTGATGTGGTGCTGGGCAACTTCCAGCATCCCACCCTCCCCAACGGCGAGCAACCCGACGTGCCGACACCCGAACCCGGCGGTGACGGCGAGCAATTCAGCCCCTTTTTCAATCCGCAGGGGCAAGGCTCCGGCTTTATTTACAGCGATGAAGGCTACATCATCACCAACAACCATGTGGTGGAAGGCGCAACGCAGGTTTCCGTAACCTTTTTTGAGGGGACGGAAGTGCTCGCAGAAGTGGTCGGCACGGATTCAAACAGCGATTTGGCGGTGCTGAAAGTGGACGCGCCCGCCGAACTGCTCGTGCCCGTTTCGTGGGGCGATTCCGACGCTCTGGAAGTGGGACAGCGCGCCATCGCCATCGGCAACCCGTTTGGGCTGGCGGGGACGCTCACCACCGGCGTCATCAGCGCGAAGGGACGCAGTTTGCCCGCGCTGGACGGCTTCTTCCGCATCCCGGAAATCATCCAAACCGATGCCGCCGTGAATCCGGGCAACTCCGGCGGACCGCTACTCGATTCGTACGGCAACGTCATCGGCGTGGTCAGCGCCATCGTACCGCGTCAAATGGGGGATGGTGAACGCTCGTTCCTGGGAGTCGGGTTCGCCATTCCCGGCAATCTGGTGAAAAAGGTTGTGCCGGGGTTAATTAAAAACGGACAGTATGCCCATCCGTGGGTGGGCATCGTCGGCAGCACCATCACGCCGGAAATCGCCACCGAAATGGGGCTGAACGCCAACCAGCACGGCGCAATCGTCGCGGTGGTTTATCCCAACAGCCCGGCGGACAAAGCGGGCTTACAGGGCGGCGACCGGCAATTCATCACCCGCGAGGGCGCGCGCACCGAAATCGGCGGGGATGTGATTATCGCCGCGGACGATGAACCTATCGCCACTTTCGACGACCTGATTTCATTCCTCAGCCGCAGGGCGGAAGTGGGGCAGACCATCACCCTGACCGTCATCCGCGACGGGGAAACCCGGACGATTGACCTGACGCTGGAAGCGCGTCCCTCGCAGGATGAGCTTTTCCGGCAGTAGGATTGATTGAGATAGGGATGGAGATAGAGAAAGGGCAGACGCATCGGTCTGCCCTTGTTTTTTGGGTAGTGGTTCAAATTGACCGGCGGGATACGCAAATGTCATTGCGAGGCGTGCAATGCCGAAGTCGAAGATACCCGGATGGGTGCAATCTCCGCTGATGTTCACAGGGATTACACCATTCGGGCATTTTCAACTTGGTTGCGCTCGCAATGACACCCGGCTATCTTGGTATCAGTCGAAAAATACCACCACCTTATTTTTTAGATGGAATCTTTTCAAAATATTGGGACAGAAGGTTGTCCCTGCTAACGCGCAAAGAACCGACCATCATTCAATAGCACATAGGTTTTGACAGAGCTGCCTTTAAATATCATGCCTTGCTCAAACATTTGCACTTGCCCCATATCGTCAAAACCATGTTCTGCGTCCAGCGCCCAACCGAGCGGTCCATTCGCACCATTCATTTTGTTGCGCCATACCCAACCGAACCCACGAATCGGCTCCACCAATCCTGCCGGTGGATTAGCACCGGTGCCATTGGGATAGCTGCCATCCCATTTCCAGCCGGGATTGGTTTGCCAAGTGCCTTGAAATAATTCAATGCCATTCGCCTGCCGGTCGAAAACCACATAAATTTCATCCAAATCTTCCCGCCAGAACATATGCCCGCCCTGAAAAAGTTCTTCCGCCATGAAAGAGAGCGTCCATTGCCCGGAGATGGGACAACCCAATAAATGACGATATTTTTGCCACAAGTTATTAAAAGACCCGCCAGCAGTTCGATTGCAGTTCTGTCCCAATGGCGTGGCGGTTGCGGTTGGGGCAGGCGTGGGTGTGGGGGTGGCAGTTGGCGTGAGGGTGGGAGTAGCGGTATCAATGGCGAGTACATCGCCGGCAATAGATTGTGGGGTGGCAGTGGGTACGCGTGTGACTGTCGCGGGTTTTTTGGTGGGCGAAGGCGTGGGTGAAGATGTAATCGTCGGAGCCGCCGAGACTTGAGCAGCCATCGGTGTGTCCACCACTACTTTCATCCGCCGATTTAAGATAAAAAACAACCCCGTAATAACCGCAAACAATACAAGTATGAGTACGATACCGCCTGTTCCCAATCCCAAAAAGGACCTGCCTGATTTAGTGTCGGGAAGTGTGGAAGTTGGAGGTAATATCAACGAATTTCCACATGCGGTACAGTATTTTGAGGCTGCCGGCGATTTTTCGCGGCACACCGGGCAGGTAATCATCGCGCCGGTATCGGTCAGTTCGGGGACTGTCGGTGTAATTTGAGCGAGAGCTTGTGCCATTGCCGGAGAAATGGCGATGGTCTCCACCGGATTTTGCACCAAGTTATCATCAGCGGTGATGTTCAACGCATTTTTGATAGCCGCAGCAAATTCAAGCCCGGATTGGAAACGCCCGTTTGGGTCTTTGCTAAGCGCCTTCAAAATAACCCGCTCCAGCGCTTCAGGAAGATTGGGGTTAACCAAACGAGGCAAAGGCAACGGGTCGGTGATGTGTTTCAGTATCACGGCGTAGGGGGTATCAGCATCAAATGGCGTTTTTCCGGTCACCATTTCATAGAGAACTACTCCCAATGAATAAATATCGCTTCGGTTGTCTCCGCGTTCTCCCTGCCCCTGTTCCGGCGACATATAAGCGGGGGTGCCGATTACCGCCCCGGTAAGCGTATGTTTGACATCGCCCATAATTTTTGCAATGCCAAAATCCAGAATGAGGATTTGACCTTCTTCGGTGAGGATAAAGTTCGCCGGTTTCAAATCCCGATGCACCATCCCCCGGCTGTGGGCATAATCAATTGCCTGACACAACGCCACCATAATCCGCCCGGTTTCTTTTAACTCAAACAGTTGCCCTTGCCGGTGACGTTCCTCCAATTCCAACTTGAGGGTGGGACCATTGATGAACTCCATCGCCATATAGTACATATCGCCTTGTCTGTCAAAATCAAAGACCTGAACGATGTTGGGATGTCGCAGACCGGCAACCACCTTTGCTTCTCGTTCAAAACGCCGGACGAAATTGGATTCGTCTGCAAGATGACCGTGCAGCACTTTTATTGCCACATAACGATCCAAGTTGGCTTGATAGGCTTTGTAAACCACTGCCATCCCGCCTCTACCCAACCGGCTGACGATTCTATATTTGCCAATTGTTTGCCCTGTTAAATCGGACATGGTTTACCTTTCGGTTTTTAGCCGTTAACCGGCTTCATTCAACCACTCATCAAAAACCCCGACGATAATTACGCTGTGTGCGGTCAATTGGCATTTCCACCCGCTCGTCTCCGCCCGATTCCTGTATGATTGCGTTTAATACCTCTTCTATGGAATGGGCAGCTGCTTCTTCCAGTGCCAGCAGATTATCAACCACGTAAGAGGGCAGTCTCCCCCAATTTGAAATATCCGGCACTGCGAATACAGCAAAGAGGCTGTTTGGACTTATCCATGAAGCCAATGCGATATAAATAAACATAATTGGTGTGAGCCAGCTCATTATAATCCAGAAACGGCGGGCAGAGAAATCAACAAAACTGTCCCAGCGCACATATAAGTCAGTGCCATATTGAAAAATCCGAAGGACCACTCTTGCTTTGGCACTGGTGATGAAAAGCTGTGTTTTGGTGATGGAACCGGTGAATGCAAAAATATCCCGTTCGGATACATTTCTAAATTCAGTGATATACGGTGCCGGAAGTTGCCGCCGTTTCATTCGTTCCAGCACCCGATTGTAAATATCAGGTGTTTGCGCTCCCATATTGTCAAGCAGCACATACGACATATCATTGGTGGCGCGCCAACGTTCGGAATAACCAAACAAATAGTAGAATATGCCCATCAGAATGAAAAATATCACCAGCCACCAAATAACAACCGCAAACCCCAATGACCGGTCATTCGCCCCACTGATACTTGATATAAATCCTGAAACCATTACCATTCCGGTTACCACCGGTCCGCAAACAAAAAAGTTAAACAAAAAACCAATAATACCGGCCCACACCAAACGTTCTCGGGTACTCTGTCCGGTATTTTTGACCGTTAATCTGACCTCTTTGGACAAAGCAGAAAATGCGTTTTTAAATTCTCCCGCCGCCCGGCCAAAATTGGGAAGTTCTGTGGTGGTTTGCGGAGAAGGTTCAGGTCTGACCGGCCGATAGGGCGGTATCGGGTCGGGTCGAGATGATGCTTGCATTGGGCGACCACACGAACCACAGAATTTCGCTTGCGCCGGATTTTGGGCAAACCCGCAATGCGGGCAGGTATAATATGGTCCCGGATTATGTTGGTATTGAGCCATTTTCAAAAACCTCCTTAGAACGTTAAACTAATAGTTATTGGTAAACCAAACAACACACGGTTCGGGGTAATTGCCGGTTTCATCAACGACGGTCAGGCGCAAGCCGTAGGGTCCACGGGGAACGGTGCTGGCGTCCAGCATCATCAACTGTCCGCCGTCAACCGGGTAACTTTGTTCAAACAGATATTGCCAGCCGCCGTTGGGGTTGGTGGAGTATTCCAATTTCCAGTATTTGAAACGGTTGATATTTGCCGTGCCAACGATGTAATTGTAACGTGAGGTAAAGTGTGTCCCGGCACGCGGCGAGGTAATTTGCACCCCTTCCGACGGACACGATGTTGGCGCGGGAGGCACTAATACCACCGGTTTCGGCGTGGCGGTCGGTGGGGAGGGCGTGGGGGCGTTTGCCAAAATCTCATCCATCGAGACGGGCAGCCAGATGGGTCCGCCATTGTATTCACCCTCAAAAGTCAGTTGGCGGGGTTCACTGCTGCCATCCGCGTCAACAATGTAAAGTTGGCTTTCCATTTGATTGGTGCGATTGTCAGTTACTTGAAAAATAACCTGTTCACCATCTGGAGTCCATGCTAGCGGCCAATCATACATATCATAATCTTTTTTAGGGAAAAATGAAAGTTGTTTTTGATCGCTACCATCTGAATTTGCTACCCATAAATCGAACCCATCATTAGTCGCTCTACCCTGAAACGCAAGTTTGGTACCGTCCGGAGACCACGCGATGACACGAGTGTTCTTTTCTATAATTCGATGAGCATCACTCCCGTCCGGTCTGATAAGCCAAATGCCATCACTTTCTGCTTGATACCATGTTCGGGAAAACGCGATCCATTCCCCACTGGGTGACCAAACAGGTAAAGCATCACCAAAAACATTATTATCTCCAGCATCGAGAGGATAAGTTAATCGTTTTGCTTCAGTTTGATTACGGCCAAGAAAATAGATAGCCCACTGTATATCCTCTTCTTGTCCGCTATAAGAAAAAACCATATCACCATCTTTTGACCACGATACCGTCCAAATACTTGACCACGGCAGAGTTTTAATAGGCGGTAATGTTTCAACATAGCGTTGTTGCAACATGTCATATACTGAAGCTAACTTAAGTTTAGATGTATCATCAACACCAATCACAACCATTTGATTCAGTTTATAATAAGGGTACAGTCCGTTCATTCCAGCCGTTGCGATATTTGCAAGGTTCATAATTCGAATCTGCTGACTTCCATCAGGTCTCATTGCATATACACTTAATTTCAAAGGAGTACTCTGGAGATAATCCCTACTACTCAAAAACACAATCACGCCTTCGGGGATGGGGGTGGGAGTAGCAGTGGGCAATGAAAGTTGATCACCCTGCGCGGCGCCATTTTCCCCGGTGAGCGTGGCGGTTGGCTTGGGAGCAACACCACGCGCGGGCACAGCGGTATCAGTGGGCAACACGCGGGTGGAAAGGATAATTTCCACAACGGGCGATGGTGTGGGGGTCAGTGCCACTGTGGGGGGAATTTCAGCCGTAAAGTCGTTTTCGCCCGTATCGGCAACCCGCCGCCCCAACAGTAAGCCGCCGCTCACCGCCAGAATGGCGCATATCAGTACCAAAATGATGCCGCCAATTATCCACCACCGGCGATTATCACCCTGCAACAGAGATGTTTTACGCGGGGTCGGTTGTGCCGTCGGTGTTGGTTTTGCGGCGCCACAGTGCGGGCAAAATTGCATTGTTCCCGGGTTTTGATGATTGCATTGTGCACATGTCCACTGGTGTTCCATAAAAATACCACTCCTTTAACGCACATCCATTTTGCTGTACGCCCAATCGGGACCCACATCCGCATTGGCGATGATTTGCCGCTGGTTGCCGCCGGTTCCGCTCATTTTCCAAATGCCCCAACTGCCGTTGCGCGCACTGCGAAAGATGATGTCGCCGCCGGGTGTGAAAACGGGCAGCGTGTCCGGTCCGGGCGCAGTGGTCAACCGGCGCGGATTGCCGCCGTTCACACCGACCAGATAGATGTCAACATTGCCCCCCACATCGCGGCTGAAGGCAATGGTGCGTCCATCAGGCGACCAGGCGGGGAACGAGTCGCTGCCCCCATCGGTGATGCGCACCGCGCCGCTGTCATCCCGATTGGAAATCCAAATGCCCTGTTTATTATCCCGCCCGGAACGATAAACCAATTTCCGGGCATTGGGCGACCAATCGGCTTGCTCCCCAATGATTTCAATTCGATATTGTTGATTGTCGCGGATGCTTCTGAAATAAATACGATAATCCCCGCCGGGTTTGCCGTCAAACGCTACCGAATCACCGTCGGGAGCGACACTTGCCCAGCGAGCAGACCCTTCCTTCCAATCTAAATTCTGGAATACCCGAATGCCGTTGGCAATGCAAACATCGCTGGGCACCGATTGTCTATCATCCCCCTTGCGCTCGCAGAACCACGCCCCGGTTTGAGTGGCGCAGACATCACCGGGTGGACGGGTGAGGTCAATCGCCACAATGCCGTTGCTAATGGTGCCGAAATCGCACCCCGGTTGCCCCGGACGTTCCTGATGGTCAACCCCCTCCTCTCCATAGAAAAACAACTGCCGCCCGTCAGGCGAGAACGACGGACCAGCCGCTCGATTGATGATGAATTTTTCGTGGCGACCATTGGTATCAGCAATATAAACGTTGTGAAAATAACCGTCCCATTTAGTATACGCCAGTTGGTATGTACCGCTATCGGCAACCAAAGTCGGGGTCGGTGCGATAGTTGGCGTCGGGGTGGCGGCGGTTCGTTTCGGCGTGGAGGTTGCGGTCAGGTCATCGGTTTTGACGGTAAAAGAACCACTCGCCAACAGGTCGCCATTCAGATATATTTCCAACGTCCACTTCCCGGCAGGCAGTGGTTGTCCGCCCGTCTCCAGAAAATAGTCGAAGACGCCGCTTTCATCGCCCGTCCACGTTTCCGAACTGCGCAACATTTCTTTGCCGTCCAGAAGCCATACCCGCTCCCAAACATCATCCTCGGACAAATTGCTATATTCAAAGAGCGCGTGAATTTCGCTTATCCCAATCGGAAAAGATTCAGCAGGATTAATCGGCTGGGCATCGGCGGAAGCGTTCGGCGCAAAGATGATGTTTCGGATGGCAGGTTGAACGGGGGTGGGGGTAGGCGTGGGCATACCGGTTACGGCAGAGAGCGGGGTTTCGGTTGGCGTGGGAGTCGAACCGGCAGCGAAAGAAGGAATTTTCCCACTACCAACCAAAAACCCGGCAGCGGCTAACCCCAGAAAACACACAACCAACAACAACCCGCCCCCGACGAGCAACGGCAGATTTTCGCGTGATGATATTGTGTCCATTCGGGATGAAAGTATCGTTTTATGGGGGTCGGTGTTGCTCATCGGCGAACCTCTTTTTGTTTCAAATTATGGGTCTTTGGGAATTCAGGGGGTCTGTCATTGCGAGCGAAGCGAAGTTGAAAATGTCCGAAGGGTGCAATCTCCGCTGACGTTCACAGAGATTGCTTACCCCGCCGTGGCACAGGTCGGCGCAAAAAACGCGCCTCGCAATGACATTTTATAAATTCCCCCCGAATTCCGATTGAGCCCAAATTATTTCAAAACCAACGGTAAGTATACAAATTTCTGTGATTGAAGTTTAAAACGCTGCTCGGTGCTGGTCTTTGTGTTGTTGCTCCGGTCAGTACTCCGAATTTTGTAAAAGTAATCTGTATCTGCCGTTAATTGAGTTAGAGTGATAGCGTGCTGCTTAACCAGCAGTGTATCGCTGACAGACAACGGATACGTTCCCGACTGTGTGCCATACATTACCATGCTATCGGCGAATTCATCGGTTGCCCAAGTAATGACCACCGTGTCGCCACTGACCGTGCTGTCCGCAACGGCGCTGATTTGCGGCGGGGCGATGTCGTTCATCAGTGTGCCGGGATACCCCAACGAATAGGTTGCAATGGAATCTCCATACTGCACCACATTTCGCGGGGTGACGGTATTCGCCAGCGTTTGCAGCGCCGCCGGCATAGCAACAAGGTTGTAATCTCTGATTGAATCCGCATACT
>JAJRSQ010000328.1 GCA_024278725.1 Chloroflexota bacterium | reverse complement strand
TCGCCCAGCATTTTGTGTACTTTTCGCAATTTTTATCCCCTTTTTGGGGATATGGTTACGCCGGACCGGGTCCCGTTGATTTTATGCCGTACCAAATCGGCATCATCATTTTTGGGCTGATGACGGTAGCGGCGGTGGCGCTGGTCGCCTTTTCCCCGCAGATGGGACATCGCGGCACAATGGTGATTTTTCTGGTGGCAACCCTCTTCTCCGTCTGGTTGATGTCGCCGCTGGGTGAACCGCTGTGGCGCGCGCTGCCGATTGCCGCGCTGGTGCAATTCCCGTGGCGGCTGCTCATCATCACCATGCTGGCGGCAAGTGTGGTCATCGGCGGGGGGATTGCCGCCCTGAAGCTCGATGGCGCACCGTTGATGATGGTCGCGCTGGTGGCGGTGCTGGGGAGTTATCAATATGCCCAGCCGCAATACACCCCCATCCCCGACTGGGCGGACACGCCGCTGGCGGTCATCAACTGGGATGCCGGCTCTGTCTCCGACCGGGTGGGTATGGTGTCGGTGACGGATGAACAGCCCACCACCAGCCCGATGGAGGCGCAGTATCGCGCCGGTGAACCGTTGACCGTGGCAGGCGTCCTTTCCGGCAACGCCACGGTGGAAACGGTACGCCACGGCGGCGCGTCCGACACGGTGCAATTTTCCGGCGACGCGGCGACCGTTCAATTTTACACCTACGATTTTCCCGGCTGGCAGGTGAAAATCGACGGGCAACCCGTTCCCCACCGCGCGGAAAAGCCCTTCGGCTTGATTACGGTGGACGTTCCCGCCGGCACACACACCCTTTCCCTGCGGATGGGAACCACCCCGCCCCGCATCATCGGCGGGTTGATGAGCCTGCTCGCGCTGGCGGGAATTGGGTATTGGCTGATTAGAGATTGATAATTGGAGTTGGTGATTGGAGATTGGTAATTCGTAACTCGTATTGCGTAAAATACAATCGCTGACCACTGAAAACTGACGACCGAAAACTAAATGAAACACTGTACCAACTGTGGCACACAACTGAAAACCGGACAAACCCGCTGTGATATTTGCGGGGTGGAAACAACCGAGCGGCAAAAGCAGCGCGTCTGTTTGAGCTGCGGCACACCCGCCGCCGAACACGCGCGCACCTGTATGATGTGCGGCAATCCCATTGACGAACTGCCCGCGCAAGCGTTGGGCTTCGGCTCATCATGGCTGGGCGTGCTGGTCGGGCTGGCAATCATCGGCGGGCTGGTGTACGGTGTGCTGCAACAATTCCGCCCCGGCGAATCGGCGGCGATTGCCCCCACCGCCACCGGGGTGCAGGTGTTCATCCCCCCCACGGAGACACCCACCCCCACCGGCACCATCACCCCGCGCCCGACGGCAACTTTCACCCCCACCCCCACGCCGACCCCCGCGCCGTTGTATCACAAAATTCGCACCGGGGAAACGCTGGAATTCATCGCCAATAAATACAGCATCACCATTGACGACCTGACCGCCGCCAACGACATCACCCGCGACACGATTCTGCGGGTGGGGCAGGATTTGCTCATCCCCAACAAATACCGCGCCTCCACCGAAACCGACCCCGATGTCGCCGTGCGCGGCGGTCCCGTCGTCACCTACACCGTCCAAAGCGGCGATACCCTCAGCGGGATTGCCTTCAATTTTGATACCAGCCAGTCCGCCATCGAAATCGCCAACCCGGGGCTCGACCTCGATTTGCTGTCGGTGGGGCAAGTGTTGCTCATCCCCCTGCGCCCGCCAACCGCCACGCCGACCCCCACCGTCACCCCCACCCCAACTTTCACGCCCCGCCCGCCGTATCTCACCCCGCAATTGCTTTTGCCGGTGGATGGCGCGCTCATCGAAGGGGAAAACTCGTCGGTGCTGCTCAGTTGGACAACCGGCGGGCTGCTGGATGATGATACCTTTTATGTGGTCTATTTGACCGATGAAGGGGGGAATTTGCAAACCTTTTTCACGCACGATACCAGCGTCCGGCTGCCGGAAACCTTGCGCCCGCAAACGCTGACGCGGTTCAATTGGTATGTGGTGGTGATGAAAAAAATCGCCATCGGGGATGATGGCATTTTCTATGGTGAAGCGTTGAGCGACCGCAGCGCGGAACGCTCATTCCAATGGCGGTGATGAGGGTTTCAGGTTGTTTTTGGTTTTCAGTTTTCAGCTATCAGCTGTCAGCGATTGTATTTCACGCAACACCAATCGCCAATGACAAGTGACGAGCCTCTAATCTCCAACATCCGCCGCCGCCATCTGCGATTCATACCGCGAAACCACCGCCACGAATTCATCTGCCGTGGTGCAGCGCATTAATGCCGCCCGCATTTTCGCGCTGCCGAACATCCCTTTGGTGTATTTGACCACGTGCTTCCGAAAGAGAATCACCCCCCAGTGTTCGCCGTAAAACGCGACATTCGCCCGTAAATGGACGTGAATGAGCGCGATTTTTTCATCCAGCGTCACATCTTCGATATTTTTGCCCGCAAAAATCCACGGGTTGCCGATGGCGGCTCTGCCAATCATCACCGCGTCGCAACCGGTGTGCGCTTTCATCCGCGCCACATCCTCCACCCGCACCACATCGCCGTTGCCGATGACGGGGATATTGACCGCCTGCTTGATTTCCGCGATGGCGTCCCAATTGGCGCGCCCGCGATACGCCTGCGTTTTGGTGCGCCCATGCACGGCAATGGCAGACGCGCCGCTGTCCTCCAGAATTTTGGCAACTTCCAAATAATTGAGGCTATCATCGTCCCAGCCCAGCCGAATTTTGCCCGTCACCGGCACATCAAGCGCCGTCACCAGCGCGCGGATGATTTCGCCGATTTTGCGGGGATTTTTCAGCAGTCCCGCGCCCGCGCCGCGCCCCGCCACATTTTTCGCGGAACAGCCCATATTCAGGTCGATGATGTCGGGGTGCATTTGCTCGATTTTTTGCGCCGCCCGCACAATCAAATCCACATCCGCCCCGAAAATCTGAAATACCACCGGACGCTCAGCGGGGGCGTATTCCAGCCGTTTGTGCGCCTTCGGGTTGGCAAACAGAATCGATTCCACCGACACAAACTCGGTATAACTCATCGCCGAGCCGAATTCACGGCAGATGGAACGGAACGGCAGGTCGGAAAAACCCGCCATCGGCGAGAGAATTTTATCGCCGTAAACGGGCAGGTCGCGGATATAAAATGTCGGAGTGGTTGCGCGTGTCTCAGTCATCATCGCCGGAAAGTATAGCACAACTATTTCGGCTGAAAAAACTTGTGCATTTTGCTCGATGGTGTAAGATTGGCTGGTTAGTTGGTGATTGGTGATTCGTCACTTGTCATTCGTCACTCGTAATTCGTGTTGTGTGAATACAACTCTGCAACTTGAAGCTTTGGACTTGAAACCTTGAACTCAAACCCTCCCGAAAAACGCCTTGCCGCGCTGCAATACCGAGACTTCCGCCTCTTTTGGGGCGGGCGTTTTGTGTCCACGCTCGGCTCGCAAATGCTGATGATTGCCCTGAACTGGCACATTTTCGCGCTGCTGCGCGGCACGGAATACACCCTCCACTTTTTCGGAAAGCCGATAACCCTCGGCGCGGACGCGCTGGGGCTGGGTATGCTGGGGCTGGTGCGCGTGGTTCCCATCATCATTTTCGCCCTGCTGGGCGGCTTGGTCGCCGATGCGCTCGACCGGCGCAAGTTGTTGCTGGTGACCCAAACGCTATCCGCCCTGCTGTCGCTGTTGCTGGCAATCCTCACCTTCACCGACCAAATTTCGGTGGCGGCAATTTACGCCGTCAGCGCGGGCGCCGCCGCCATCACCGCCTTCGACGAACCCGCGCGGCAGTCGCTCGTCCCGCACCTCGTCCCCCGCAAACATTTGACGAACGCCGTCAGTCTGAACACACTGTTGTGGTACACCGGAACCATCATCGGACCGGGCTTGGCGGGGTTGATGATTGCCGCCATCGGCACGGGCTGGGTGTATGCGGTGGACGCGGTTTCTTTCGGCGGGGTGATTGTAGTGCTGGCGATGATGGACTATCGGGGACAATCCACCATCGGGATGGGGGGGCTGGGCTGGAACGCGCTGAAAGAGGGCGTGCGCTTCACCCGCCATACGCCGCTCATCTGGAGCACGATGTTGCTTGATTTCTTCGCCACGTTTTTTTCGTCGGCGCGCACCATGCTCCCCATCGTCGCCGGGGATATTCTGGGGATGGGTGTGCAGGGATACGGGCTGCTCGCCACCGCCCAGCCCGTCGGCGCGGTGCTGGCGGGGAGTATCGTCGCCATGCGCAAAGATATTCGGCGGCAGGGAACGGTACTGCTGGTGAGCGTGGCGGTGTACGGGCTGGCGACGGCGCTCTTCGGGCTGTCGGAATGGGTGGTGCTGTCATACGTCCTTTTTGCGCTGACCGGCGCGGGCGATACCGTCTCGACCGTGATTCGCGGCACACTGCGGCAGTTCCTCACCCCCGACCATCTGCGCGGGCGGATGACCAGCGTCAATATGGTGTTTTTCATGGGGGGTCCCCAGTTGGGGGAATTGGAAGCGGGAGTTGTGGCGGCGGCGCTGGGCGTGCCCTTCGCCATTGTCACGGGGGGGATTGCCACCGTGCTGTTGACGATTTGGGTGGCGTGGAAGTATCCATCGCTGCGGAAGTACACGTCCGATATGGCGCCGCCCTAAAGCGGCGCGCGCAATATCCCGGCGAGCGCCTCGGCGGTTTTGCGGGTGTACACCCAGATAGGACCCGGTTTTCGGTTGGCGGCGAAGACCACCGCCAGCAAATAGGTTCCATCAATTTGATGGGCGTAAATATTGAACGAACTTCCCTGATGATAACTCGATTGAAACGAGGCGGAATGGTCGCCCAATAAACTGGAAAGTTCGGTGACCGCCAGAAAATTATCCGCCACAAATGAAGCCAGACGTTTCAGCACCCCCGTATCCGCATCGCCGATGGCGCGTAGCGGACGCCCATCGGCATTTGAGAGCAAAACAACATCCACATTTGCATCTTCCCACAGCGTTTGCAGTGCGGCGACGGCGGCGGGCGGCAACGCGCCCGGTTCAACCGATACCGGCGCGGGGACATCCGCCAGCAAAGTTTGAGCAGTGTTCAGCAAATCGCGGATTTGAAAGGGTTTGGGGATGATGGCATCCAACGGGGGCACGGACGGGTCGGCGGTGAGGCGGCTGGTTTCGTATGCCGTCATCAGCATCACCCGCGTTTGGGGGTAATGTTGACGGATATATATCGCCAGCATCACGCCCGTCACTTCGGGCATCATATGGTCGGTCAGCACCAGTTCAAAGGGATGAGTTTTCAGCATTTCCAGCGCGCTAGCGCCATCTTTGGCAGTGGACACCTCCAAATCCGGGGAGAGTCGTTTGATGCTGTGCGCAATCAGAAAAAGAATGTCGTTGTCATCATCAACCACTAAAATGCGTTTTTTGCCCATAGCCGCGTCCGTTAAATGTCGAATGGATGGGGGTGTCCAGCGAAAATCCGGTCTAAAATTTGGCGTTCCCTGTTTTGAATGGTGGAAAGAAAGTTTGATGTATGGCGCATCCGTTTGAATGCCGCCAGCCCGCGTTCCAAAAAGCTCTGTAACTCGTGCCAACCGGCTTGTGTCGCCGGGCGGCGAATGAGTCGCGCCGTGGTGGCAATGAACGGCAGGTGGGCAATGCGTGACAAATCGCGTCCGATGTCGCTCACCATGTCAATTTGTGCCGCACGGGTATCGTAATTGTCGCACCGGCGGTAGCCCTCGGCATATTGCGTCTCGGAAATGGCGTTGGTGACGCCCAATTGATTGACCAGCACGTCGAGCAAATCGGCATCCAATTGATGCGTCATCGTGTTTAATTCAATCGCGCGGGTGAGCGGGCGAAGCATCCTCGCGGGCAACAGCCGTAGCATAAAACGGTGCATCCGCTCCACATCATCATCGCGCTGGGTGAAATCGCGCGGGGCGTAAATATCGGACAGGAAGAAGCGGCACGCTGCGCCGAATTCATCGCTGGCGAGCAAGTCGGCATGGGTGCGTGCGAGTCGGTCGGCTTGCCAGCAGCGCAAAAGCGCCATCGCCGGTGGAAGCGCTTTGCCGGGTTGCGCGTGATGGGAATTGTTCAGATTTTTTTTCAGATGATACAGCAATCGGGCTGCATCTTTTGCGGAAGGCGTCTCTGCCATACATCCATCCAACCTGTG
>JAJRSQ010000327.1 GCA_024278725.1 Chloroflexota bacterium | reverse complement strand
GGCGATTTGCGAGCCGCTCTTACGCATTTTCTTCCGGTTTTAACGAAAATCGGTGGCGTTGTAGGGGCACGCTGCAGCGTGCCCCTACATTTCCTGCGCAAAGTATTGTTTGTCAAGCGACTTTGCAACAGCCCTGCACGTTTTAAATCGCGTCCGAAACATGCGACAATTTCAAAAAAATAGTGTATACTGTGCCGGATGTCGTCGCCGCAGCCATGAAAATTCAGCGCTACCACAGAAGGAACTTTGGTGAAACGAAATACACGGTTTTCCCAATCCGATAGCCGCTTTTTCAACAACGTTATTTTGCGCCACCGCTGGATTGTCTTCCCCATCGGAATCGCCCTCGCTTTAATCATGGAATTCACGGAACACCATTCGGGGGGGGTGATGGAATTCGGCTGGCATTTTGTGTTTGAGATGCTCTTTTTCGGCGTCATCGGTCCGGCGCTGATTTGGCTGGCGCTCTCGGAAATTGCCGCTTTTTTTGAGCTGACACCGCCGATAGCCACCATCCAAGCCGAAGCCACCCGCGCGGAGCGCAAACGCATCTCGCGGGAATTGCACGACCGGTTGAGCCAAAATTTGGCGTTCCTCCATTTGAAGCTCGACCAGCTCGCCGGTGCGGAAGATATTTCGCCCGAAAATATTGAAACGATCCAGGATGATTTGGAACAAATGCGGCAACTGGCGTTTCAGGCATATGAAGAAGTGCGCAACACCCTCGACAATTTGCGGCAAACCACCCCCGTCGCGCCGATTGACAACCTGAAAAACGCACTGCTGGCGGAACAATCGCGCTTCGCCGGGCAATCGCCCACCACCATCACCATCCATTACCCGGACGACGCGCACAAAGTCTGCCCGCTCATCGAACACACCATTCTGGATGTCACCTGCGAAGCCCTCGCCAACGTTCACAAACATGCCCACGCCGCCCACGCGACGGTTTCGCTGGAATTTTCCGCCGCCGATATTATCCTCAGGATTACGGATGACGGCGCGGGTTTCGTCCCCGATGCGCAACCCCTTCCGGCGGAACACCATTACGGATTGAATATCATGCAGGAACGAGTCAGGCAGGTGGGCGGCACATTCGAGCTTCATTCAGCGCCCGGCAAGGGGACGGAAATCACCGTCCGTTTTGCGAATGCGCTCGTTTCGCCGGCGTTGCACCACAATTGTAACAGTATCAATTGCGAACATTTGGCACAGAATCGCTATGAACATTATTTTAGTTGATGACCACGTTTTATTCCGCGAAGGTGTTGCCTCGCTGCTGGATGCGCAACCCGACATCAATGTGTTGGGGCAGGCGGCATCGGTGGCGGAAGCCGTTGCACTGACGCGGGAACTGCACCCCGACCTCATTTTGATGGACATTTCCCTCCCCGATGGCAACGGATTGACGGCGACCCGCAAAATTCTGGCGGAATTCCCCGACATCAAAATTGTCTTTCTGACCGTGCATGAAGATGACGACCGCCTGTTTGAAGCCATCAAAAATGGCGGAACCGGGTATCTGCTGAAAAATACGCGCACGCAGGAATTGCTGAAGATGATTGAGAACGTCCGGCGCGGAGAAACGGCGTTCACCCCGCATTTGGCGCAACGGATTCTGGCGGAATTTTCACGGATGCGCAGCCAGCTATCCGCGTTCCCGTTGTTTGAGGAAGATGTGGCGCTCACCAAACGGGAAATTGAGGTACTGAAATTGGTGGCGAAGAATGCCAGCAACAAAGAAATCGCCCGCGAATTGGTCATCTCGGTGAGCACCGTCAAAAATCATATGCGCAATATTCTGACGAAATTGCATCTCAAAGACCGCCGCGAAGCCGCCTACTATGCCCGTCGGCACGGGCTGGTAGATCCCGACTGAGATTTTCCCCCTACCGCCTAAATCTTTCCCAAAAACAGCCTTCCAGCCGCCCCGCATTAAAATAAGATTAATGGGGGCTAGTACCATTTCCCATAAAACCCTCCCTTTTTAGCCCCGATTTTGCCCCAAGAGCTATATATTTTTTCCACCATCCATATTAAAATTGAGACATTCACAGGCACACATCACTACACCGGATTATGTTCCGGCAACATCTAAAACTATGCACTGAAAACGTTGAAGGATAAATCATTGACACATCACCGAGTTTTGGTAATTGCACAAGATTCGCTGTTTCGCAACGGCATTGAAAGCTCTTTGAGCGGGCAACCCGATATGACCATCATCGGGGTTGTCCCCGCTGATATTAATGTCATCGCAGCGGAAATCCGGCGTGCGAATCCTTCTGCCATCATCATCGACAGCGCCGATACCGAGGAAAATTCTTCCCTGCTGCTGCACTTGCTCAACGTGTATCCTTCCATCCGCCTGATTGGTTTAAGCCTTGCCACCAACCGTATCAACATTTACAACAAGCGTGAAGTGTGTATCACAGCTATCAGTGATTTGGTCACTGCCATTACGGGAGAGCCGTAACTGTTTCAGATAATTGTTCACCCCCGCCACACGAAGATAGGGGAAAATATACGAACATACCTGATGTGCAACTTCTCGGAAAATGACAAAATGGAACCCGGAAAACGCGGATTACAGGGATTAGCGCAGATTTTTAAAATATTTTCAGGGAAATCCGTGTCATCTGCGTGCTATCTGATTACTTTTTGAAAAGAGTTGCACATTGGATGAACATCATTCATAAAGGAGCGAATCTATGAAAAATCATCTGCTTAATGTCGTTGTGCTGGTTGGCATCGTCACGGCGGCAACGCTTGCCCTGCTCAAGAATATTCCGCTCGCGCCGGTACAAGCCAGCGCGGAAGGGGCGGTCACCGATTGGTTGTTCGGTTTGCACATCAACGTCATCGCATTTTTATTTGCGCTGATTATGGTGTTTATGCTGTACAGCGTCTTCGTTTTCCGCCGCGAACCGGGGTCGCTGGAGACCGGCGAATATTTCCACGGCAACACCCCGCTGGAAATTGTATGGACGATTGCGCCATTAATCACCGTGCTGTACTTCGGTTATCTGGGCGCGGTCACCTTGAAGGATATCACCTCGCCCGGACAAAATGAGCTGGTGGTGAACGTCACCGGCTCGCAATGGGCGTGGAAATTTGAATACCCTGACTCCGGTCTCACGTCGAACACGCTGGTTTTGCCCGTCGGGCGGACGGTTAAGCTGGAGATGACATCGCTGGACGTGATTCATTCGTTTTGGGTGCCGGAATTTCGGGTGAAGCAGGATTTGCTCCCCGGCGTGACCAAAACGCTGCGTGTGACGCCCACGCTGCCGGGTGAATACAAATTACGCTGCGCGGAAATATGCGGGCGCGACCATGCGTATATGGTTGCGCCGGTGCAGGTTCTCTCCGCAAGTGCGTATGAGGCGTGGGTGAACTCGCAGGTCTCCGAGGCGCAAGCGGCTGAATCCGCGCCGCCGGCGGAACGCGGGAAAACGCTGGCGCAGGTGCAGGGGTGTCTGGCGTGCCACTCCGCCGACGGCTCACCGGGGAATGGTCCCACGTGGGCGGGGCTGTACGGGGAAGAAATCACGCTGGCGGACGGCACAACCGTCACCGCGGATGATGCCTACCTGAAAACCGCCATTGTTGACCCCGGCGCGCAAATCGCCGAAGGGTTCCCGAATATTATGCCACCCACGTACGGCGATGTGCTGTCGGAAGAACAGATTGCGGACATCATCGCCTACATCAAAAGTTTGAACGAATAAATCACAAGACACTATCACACCGAATTGGAGGATTGTCTATGAAAACATTTTTCTCTCTGGGACTCATCCGAGGCATTGTGAGCCAATTAATCGTCACAGCCATCGGGATGGGAATCACCGTCGCCGTGCGGGTGGCAATGGGTTTGCCCGCATGGAAAGCGGAACCCGCCGCCGTCGTGGGCGCATTGCTCGGCGCAATCGGGTTCATGTTCGGCGTGGGCGCGTTGACGGATTGGCTTAAATGGATGAAGGGGGAAGAAACGCCGATGCGTCACGGTCCCCCCAAAGATAAACCGGCATGGACGCGGTATTTCACCGTCGATTACAACCACAAAATCATCGGCGTGCAATACACCGTCACCGGCATTGCCCTCATCGGCATTGCGGGTTCGCTGGCAATGATTTTCCGCCTCGAATTATCTGCCCCCGGGCTGCAATTCCTCACCGCGGACACGTACAACACCTTTATGAGCGCGCACGGCATCGTGATGATTGGCGGCATCCTGTTGGGAGTCGCCGGCGCGATGAACTATCTGGTTCCGCTGATGATTGGCGCATCGGATATGGCATTCCCGCGCTTGAACGCCTTCGGCTTCTGGGTTACCGTTCCGGCGGCGCTGCTGATTGTGAGCGGCATGGTTTTCGGCGGGTGGGATACCGGCTGGACGGGCTATCCGCCCCTCAGCGCCCGCGCCCCGCTGGGCATTCAGTTGTTTTTCCTCGGCGTGTATTTCATCGGGCTGTCGTCCATTTTAGGGGCGTTGAACCTGCTGGTCACGGTTGCCCGAATGCGTGCGCCCGGTATGACGCTGTTCAGAATGCCGATTTTCGTGTGGGCATCGGTGGCGACATCGCTCATCGCGCTCACCGCCACCCAGCTCATCGCCCTGTCGTTCTTGATGGTGCTGGTGCAGCGTCTGCTCGGTATGGGCTTCTTCGACCCGAACCTGACGCCGGAAGCCGTGGCGATGGGCGCACCGCCGGGAAATCCGCTTTTGTTCCAGCATTTGTTCTGGTTTTACTCGCATCCGGCGGTCTACGTCTTCATTCTGCCGGGATTGGGCATCATCAGTGAATTGCTGCCCGTCTTCGCCCGCAAACCGCTCTTCGGTTATAAATGGATTGCGATGTCGAGTTTGACCATTGCGCTGGTCGGTTTTCTGGTTTGGGCGCACCATATGTTCACCGCCGGGATGGAAGAATACCTCCGCCTGCCCTTTTCCTACACCACCTTACTGGTTGCCGTCCCCACCGGGGTGAAGTTCTTCAGTTGGGTTGCTACCCTGTGGAAGGGACGCATCTCACTGGAAACGCCGATGCTCTTCGTTCTGGGGGCAATCTCCGTCTTCCTGATTGGCGGCTTGACCGGACCTCCCAACGGAACCGTCACCACCGACCTGCAACTGCACGACACCTACTGGATTGTGGGGCATTTCCACGCCACCATGTTCGGCGGGTTCGTCTTCCCGTTCTTTGCCGCAATCTACTACTGGTATCCCAAAGTCACCGGGCGGATGTTCAGTGAGACGCTGGGGAAACTGCACTTCTGGCTGATGACGCCCTCTTTCTGGGTGATGAGTCTGGTGCAGCAGCAAATCGGATTGATGGGCATGCGGCGGCGGATTGCCGATTACGACCCCGCATTGGGAATTCAGGCGCAACAAGTTGCCATCACCATTGCCGGTTATATCATCTTCGCCTCTGTGCTGGTGATGATTTACAACTTGGTGTACAGCTACCGGCACGGAAAAATCGCCGTCGCCAATCCGTGGAATTCCCGTTCGCCGGAGTTTCAAATTCCGTCCCCCATCCCCGAACACAGCTACGAGCAGCCGTTCTTGGTTACGGGCGAACCGTACGATTACGGGCTGGAAGGTTCCGTCTACATAAGTATAAAACCTGATATTGCCAACGCCCCCGTGGCGGCAAAATAGGGAGGAGTGAAAATATGACCCAACAAGAAAAGAAGGCTGCAGCTTTCCGGCAAGGCATTATCGTACTGATTGTGCTCGCGGCGTTGACCGCAGGAGAGTTCTTTGTTGCCCGGAGTTTAAATGGTCCCGTGGCGATATTGTTCATCTTTGCCATCTTTAAAGCCGCCCCGATTATGCAATATTTCATGCACATATCCAGTCTGTGGTCTGAAGAGGAGGGACACTAATGAGCGCCATCACCACAAGTTTGGCGGAATATCGCCATCAATTGAAAAGCAACCGGTGGGGATTGTGGCTGTTCTTCCTCTCGGAAGCGTTTATGTTCGGTGGATTGCTCACCTCGCGCTTCTATTTGTGGGGGGATACCCGTCCGCCGCTTGACCAGAATCTGGGGTTCATCGTCACGGTGGTGCTGTTGCTGAGCAGCTTTTTCATGAACCGCGCGGAAACCGCCATCGCCCATGATGACCGCAAGAATTTCCAGCTCAACCTCATTATCACCGCCGTGCTGGGCATCGCCTTTTTGGTTGGCGTGGTGGGGTTTGAATGGCAGGGCGAAGTCCGCCCCACCGATGGCGCGTATGGCGCGGTGCTTTACGGTATGACCGGCATGCACGCCCTCCACGTGCTCAGCGGGCTCATCTTCATCATGATTGTCTTCTTCAATGGTCGGAAGGGGCATTATTCCGCAGAGCGCCATTGGGGCGTGGAAGCCTGCGCCGTCTGGTGGCACTATGTTGATTTGGTGTGGGTCTTCTTCTACCCCGCCCTCTATCTGATGGGCACGGTCATCCACCCATAGCGCAGAACGTCCGGATGGAATCAACCACACACAACAGGAAAAGTCCCGGTGAAATTGCCGGGTCTTTTTCTGTGCCGTTTTTCATGGCATAATGATGGACAAATTTCCGGAAACCGATACAATATCCGATATGGCACACACCATCATCCACATCACCGAAAGGGAAAACCGATGAACCCGGTAACGCGCGCAATTTTACAATCGTGGGATGTGCGGCTTGATGTCTCGCTGATTTTGGTGGTGCTGGGAACGCTGTATGTGCTCGGCTGGCGCACCCTGCGCCGAGCAGAAACACCCCCCTTCCGACTGGCAACCACTCGGAAGCTGACGGCGTATCTTGCGGGGCTGGGGCTAGTGGCACTGGCGCTGATGTCGCCCATTGATACACTGGGGGGGCAATTATTCATCTTCCATATGGTGCAGCATCTGCTGTTGATAATGATTGTCGCGCCGTTGCTCCTGCTGGGAAACCCCTTCCCCTTTGTGCTGTGGGGGTTGCCCAAACCCATTCGCCAGCCGATTGCGGGGCTCTTCCGCCGCAAATCGGCGTTCCGGCAACTGTTCACCACCGTCACCAATCCGGGCATCAGTTGGCTGATTTTCACCGCCTTTTATGTCGGCTGGCACGACCCGAACCTGTACAACGCCGCCCTCCGCAGCGACACCGTCCACGACTTCGAGCATCTCTCGTTTCTGCTCAGCGGGCTTCTATTCTGGTGGCACATCATCCCCGCCGCCCCCTATCTTCGCAAACCTATGCCGATTTTCATTCGGCTGGGGTATCTGCTGGCGGCAGTTGTGCCGAACATGGCAACCGGCGCATCCATCGCTTTTGCGTCTGAACCGATATACACCTATTATACCGCCATCCCCCGCGTGATGGGTTTCACGGTGATGCAAGACCAGATGGTGGGGGGCATTATTATGTGGGTTCCCGGCAGTATGATGTATATTGTCGCCGCCATTATTTTGGTGGTCGTCCACTTCAATAAACAGAAAACATCACAGTCGAAAGGGATACCCTCCCGATACCGAAACTATGAGTACTGAGATGCCCACCTTCCGCCGCAACCTGATTTTTGTGATGCTGGGACTCGCCATTGCCCTTATGCCGACCCCTGCACACGCGCACGGCAGCGGCGGGACACTGCAAATGAACATCGTTCCGGCGGGAGCGTACCAAATTTCCCTGTGGACGGAACCCACCCCGCTCACCGTGGGCAACATTCATTTCAACATCGCGGTCACCACCCCGCCCACCGACACCACGCTGAACGAAGCGGGCGCGCCGGTGCTGAACGCCGATGTCACCGTAACGCTGACCCCCGTCGGGGACACCGGCGAAAGCCGCACCCTGACGGCGACGCACGAAGACGCGGTGAGCAAAATTTTCTACAACGCCGACACAGATATCACCACCCCCGGCGACTGGCGCATCACCGTGACGGTCAGCGCGGCAGAGGGGCGCGGTTCAGCCGACACCATCGTCACCATTGCCGAGACTTCCGGGCAGCCGTCGCGCTGGTTGTGGTACGGCGCGGGCGCAGCGGTGGCGCTCACGGCGGGACTGTTTCTGTTTCGGCAATCACGCCCGGCATCATCGCCGGAAAATTAACATCGCCAACCCAATGCAGGAGGAAACTGCCATGACATCATCCCCCCAAAAACGCACCAAAATTGTTGCCACGCTGGGACCCGCCAGCGCTCACCCCGATGTTTTCCGTGAAATGGTGCGCGCCGGCGTGAACGCCGTGCGGCTCAATTTTTCACACGGCGACCAAAACAGCCACGCTGAAACCATCGCCATGGTGCGCGAAATTTCCGCCGAACTGAAGCAAGCCATCCCCATCATCGGCGACCTGCGCGGACCGCACATCCGCGTGGGCGATATGGACGGCGGGCAGGTGCGGCTGGAAAGCGGGCAAACGTTCACCCTCACCCCGGAACCCGTTTTGGGAACCACAGAACACGCCAGCATCAGTTTTCCGCAATTGGCAAACGATGTGAAACCCGGCACACAACTGCTCATTGACGACGGCAACATCCAAATGCGCGTGACCCGCATCCGCAACGACGGGCGCATCGAAGGCGTCATCGAACACGGGGCAACGCTGTCGAGCCGCCGGGGGGTCAATGTGCCGGGGGTACACCTCAGCCTGCCCCCCCTCACCCGAAAAGATTTGCAGGATATTGATTTCGCGGTGGCGCAGGAACTCGATTATCTGGCGCTCTCTTTCGTGCAATCCGCCAACGATATTCAAACGTTGAAAACGCTGCTGGCGGCGAAAAGCAGCGACATCGCCGTGATTGCCAAAATTGAAATGAGCGGCGCGCTGGCGGATATGAAAAACATCGTGGAAAAAGCGGACGCGGTGATGGTGGCGCGGGGCGATTTGGCGCTGGAGATGAGCTTCAAAGAAGTGCCGATTGCCCAAAAGCAGATTATCGCCATGTGCCGCAAACACGCCGTGCCGGTCATCACCGCCACCCAAATGCTGGAAAGTATGATTTCCGCCAACAAACCCACCCGCGCCGAAGTCACCGACGTCGCCAACGCCATCTTCGACGGCACGGACGCGGTCATGCTCTCCGGCGAAACTGCCATCGGGCAATATCCCGTCGAAACCGTCACCACAATGAGCCGCGTCGCCGCCCGCGCCGAAGCCGCGTGGCGGAACGGCGAAGTCCCCCGTCCGCCGGAATTGACCCCCGGACGGAACATCGAGCAGATTATTTCCTATTACAGCGCCATCACGCCCAAATATCTGGACATCGCCGCCATTGTGACCTATACCCGCACGGGAAGCACCGCCGTGCGCATCAGCCGTTTTCGCCCCGACCCGCCCATTTTGGCGCTGACACACAACCCGCGCACCTGTCACCGGTTGGGGCTGTGCTGGGGTGTGCGGGCGGAAATCATCCCCGACATTGGCGCGGAAACCATCATGGCGGATGTCGCCTGCGCGCACGCGCAACGGTGCGGGCTGGCAGAACCGGGCGATTTCGTCGTGGTGACGGCGGGGAACCCCGCCGGACCGCCCGGCAACACCAATCTGGTGGCAATTGAGCAGGCATCATGACACAGGAAACCCGATGAATCCGAATACCCGAAACACATTTTTCATCATTCTGGCGGCGGCAGTGACGGCGATTGTTCTGCCGCTCATTCCCATCGTCAACCTGTTGGATTATCCTTTTCGGCTGTTGCTGACCATTGTGCATGAGCTGGGGCACGGTGTCGCGGCGCTCATCACCGGCGGGGGGTTTCGCAATTTCGTCATTTCGCCCGACGGTTCCGGGGTGGCGTATACCGCCGGGGGCTGGCGGCTGGTCATCATTCCGGCGGGCTATTTGGGGGTGGCGATTTTCAGCGCGGTACTCTTTCGGTTGGGGGGAAATCTGCAAGCGAGCCGTCGGGCGCTGGGTATCATCGGCGTGGCAATGATTGCGCTGTCGCTGATTTTTGGGCGACCCGGCGCATTCAACATTCAAGCCATCGTCAGCAGTGTGCCGGGGATGGTCTTCGGGGTGATTTTCGGCGCGTTATTTTTGAAAATCGCCCTGCAAGCCAACCCGAACATCATCACATTTTTCATCCATTTCATCGCCATCAAAGCGGGGCTGACCGCCTTCAGCGACATTTTCATCGTGATTGGGCTGGCGGGACAGCCCGGCGTCCGCACCGATGCGCAATCACTGGCGGAACTGACCCACATTCCCGCCATCATCTGGGGCGGCGTGTGGGTAGTTTTCGCCGCGGCGGTCATCGGTGCGGCAGTATGGCAGCGGGGCAAAAACGGCTTCACGATAAATCGGCAATCCGGGTGAACGCCAATCACCCCGCGATGCTATATTCATATTGCCCCACCACCGGCTGATTTTCGGCATAACGGGTGGCGCGGAACAGGCTGCGGTCGAACAGCGGGTCGCTCGTGCCGGTGAGCATGTCGGCAATCATCACCCCGGCGGCGGGTCCCAACTTGAAGCCGTGCCCGCTGAAGCCCGCGCTGATGAAAAAGCCGCTACCGGGGATGAGTTCATCCACCAGCGGATGCCAATCCGGCGTGACGGCGTACAGCGCGGCATACCCGCCGGTATTCCGGCTCTGCTCAATCAATGGGAAACGCTGAACCAGCGGCTCGCCCACTTCCAGCACGAAATCCGCGTCCAACTGCTCATTGAAATCGTCGGGGTTGACCACCGCATTCGCTTCCTCCGGGTCAACCAATCCCGCCAACGTCAAACCGCCGGTTTCCGAACGGAAATAAGTCGCGTGGACAAAATCGACCACCACCGGATGCGGCGCAGCATACTGCGGCGGACGGCGGAAAAATGTCACCTGCACCCGGCATGAATTAATGGGGACGGTCACCCCTGCCATTTTCGCCACCTGCGCCCCCCAAGGTCCTGCGGAATTGAGGACGATGGGCGTACTGAAAGTGTCCGCACGGGTAGAAATTCCCGCCACGCGCCCCCCGTCGAAACGGATGCCGGTCACTTCGGTGTCCAAAAAGAAGGTTGCACCGTGCCGCCGCGCCGCGTTCGCAAAGGCGGTCACCGTCAAGTTGGGGTCGGCATACCCACCGTCAGGCTCATACGCCGCCGAGACCAAATCCGCCGCCGCCAGCGTGGGCATCAATTCCCGCAAATCATCGGCGGAAATGATGTCCGTCCGAATGCCGACCTTCTTTTGCAGCGCCACATTTGCTTCCAATCCGCCTCGGTCTTTGGCGGATGCCAGGGCGAGAAAGCCGGTTTTTTCATATCCGCAATCCCCCCCGACTGCATCATCGAAATTTTGGAACATTTCAAGGCTGTGCAACGCCATCCGCGCGGTCAATTCGTTGGAATAATGCTGGCGAATGATGGCGGACGAGCGTCCGGTGGAGCCGTTGCCATAGTAACCTTTCTCAAAAACCGCCACCTTCACCCCGCGCCGGGCGAGTTGAAAAGCGGTACTGCACCCCATAATCCCCGCACCAATGATGATAACATCAAACGATTGAGCCATTTCCGCCTCCTTTTGAGTTATTTCACCGATGTTACGCAATCGAAGACTTGACAGAATAAGACTATTGAAATTATTGTGACAAATTTGCAATTTTAGCTATTCCCCATCCCCCCTATGTCCCCCCTTCCCCAAGGGAAGGGGGGAGTGAGAGAGAGCGAGGGGGACTTCGTCCCCCTCGCTCACCCCTTTTGTTCCCCCTCCCCCAAATTTGGGAGAGGGGGTCAGGGGGAGGGGGCAAAATTCACATTGTCAATACCGAACCTTGTCAAATCTCAAACTGCGTAACATCAGTTATTTCAGGTACATTTCTTCCAATAAATCCACCACG
>JAJRSQ010000326.1 GCA_024278725.1 Chloroflexota bacterium | reverse complement strand
GGGGCTGACCTTCTTTTACGCCGTCACCTATTTTTTCTGGTATTACAGCGTCACCACCGAGCAATATTCCTCGGCGATTTTTCAAACGCTGCTGCTGGTTTGGTTCGCTTTTGAGTGGGAAGACGACCCCACCGACCGCCGCTTGCTGGCGATGTCGTTCATCAGCGGCACGATGCTGGCAAATATGCTGACCACCCTTTTCATTTTGCCGCCCGTGCTTTATCTGATTTTCACCCGTCGTCCCGATATTTTCCGTCGCCCCAAACTGATTTTCAAAACGGTGGCGGCGGGGATTTTTCCAGTACTGAGTTACCTTTTCGTGTACATTCGCGGGGCGCAACACCCCGAATGGCGCGGCGCGGGGGCGTGGGCATCCACCGCCGAATGGTTCTGGCAGTTTGTCAGCACCCGGCAGGGGCGGGATGAACTCGCGCCGGGGTTGTCGCTGCACAACCTCATCACCCCGGAATACCCGTCGCTGATATGGGGCGAATTGACATGGCTGGTGCTGCTCGGCGGGCTGGCGGGCTGGCTCTTGCTGGGCAAACGGAAGGCGATTTTCTTTTACGGCACGCTGGTCATCTACCTGTTTTTTACCACCGCATACCGTTTCGGCAACTGGTTTCAGGTGATTTTACCGCTGTATCCGCTGATTGTGCTGGGCTTTGGCGCGACGCTGGCGGCGGCGATACGGCGGTGGCGAACGGTGGCGCAGTGGGTTGTTGCCGCGCTGCTGGTGGCGCTCATCGGCTGGCGAGCGGTGCGCTCGGTGGATGAGTTGCGCGCGCACCGGCACAACACCGCCGCCGATACCGCGCTCGACGCGGGGTGGGCGGTGCTGGCGGACGCGCCGCCGGACGCGGACATTTCCCCCGCGTTTGAAGAGTGGCTCGCACTGGAATATCTGACCGTCATTTGGCGTGCCGACCCACCCATTGTGCTGAAAAAACCGGGTACGCCTGCCGAATATATCACCCGAAGCGCGGCGATAGCCCATCCGGCATTGATTGACCCGGCGGCATACCCGCAAGCTGTCGGCGGCACGCTGATTCGTCTGTCGTCCGCACCGTTGACCGAATTGCCCCCCGATGTCACCCCCGCCAACCTCGATTTCGGCGGGGAAATGACCCTGCGCGGGTTTCGGGTGACGCGGGGCGGTTCGCTGGTGACACTCTTCTGGTCGGCGCAAAAAGGGATGGCAACCGATTACACGATTTCGGTGCGGTTATGGTATAATGGAACGCTGCTTGCAAACGAGCAGCGCACCTTCATCCAAGACCATCAACCCGTGTGGAACATCTATCCCACCGGGCGCTGGCGGCTCGGTGAAATTGTGCCGGACGCATACACCTTCGACCTGCCCCCCGCCGTGTCTCCCGACGCTTTGCAAATTGTGGTGTACCATCCGGTTGGAGACGGCTTTGAAAATATCGGGGTGCAAATGCTGCCCCTGAAAAACTGAAAACCGGAAACAACCAAAAATAAGCTTATGACCATCGCAGAATTTTCCATTTCAAGAAACTGGCAGTCTGACCGTCGCAGTCCCGGACGCTGGCTGTGGTCGCATGCTATGCGGCACAAAATCTACCTGCTCGGCGTCATCATCGGCGCATTTGGGAACGGGATGGGCGCGGGATTGATTCCCATCTTCATCGGGCGCGGCTTCGACATCATCACCAAAACGGGGGATGTCAAAGCGCTGGGGACAACCGCGCTGCTGCTCATCGGCTCGCAATTAGTGCGCGGTGTGCTCATGCTCATGCGGAATTTCAGCAGCGAAGTGGTGGGGCAAAGAGTCGAGCGCGACACCCGCGACGAGCTGTATCTGAGCCTCATCGGCAAAAACATGTCGTTCCATGACATGCAATCCACCGGCGATTTGATGGCGCGCGCCACCAACGATGTCCGCGAAATCAATCTGCTCTTCAATCCCGGCATCAATCTGGTGATTGGCTCCATTAATTTTATGATTGCGCCCTTCATTTTAGTGCCATCCATCCACCCCCAATTATTAATTGTGCCGATAGGGTACGCGCTGGTGTATGGCTTTTTGCTGAAAGCGTATCTGGACAGCTTGCGTCCCGCCACAGAAGCGGAACGAAAGACCTTCGGCGAGCTGAACACCACGCTGGCAGAAGCAATTGACGGCGTGGAAACCATCAAAGGGGCGGCGCAGGAAGTGAAAGAGACGGCGCGCTTCGATGCGGCATTGAAAAATTGGCGCAATGCCTTTGTGCGGCAGGGGGACATCGAAGCGAAATTTTACCCGTTGCTGCTGCTGGGGCTGTTGCAGGCGGCAGGGCTGTTCCACAGTTTGCTGCTTTTCCGTTGGGGCATGATTGGGCTGGGCGATGTGGTGGCGTTCAACGGCATGCTGACCATGTTCGGTTTCCCCACCTTTGCCGCACAATTCGCCTATTCCCGCGTTTCAACGGGGATTTCCAGCGCGCACCGCGTGTTGAATCTAATCAACGCTGAAACCACGCTCGACCAAAATACCGCCGGATTTGACGGCGAAATGGACGGGAGTATCACCTTTGAAGATGTGACTTTCAGCTATAATGGGGAAGTGAACTCGCTGGCTGGCGTGAGCTTCACCGTGCAGCCGGGGCAAACCGTCGCCATTGTGGGGCAAACGGGGGCGGGAAAAAGCACCATCGCCAAACTCATCAACCGCACGTACGATGTTTCCGGCGGCAGCATCGTCATCGGCGGGGTGGATGTGCGCGACTGGAATCTGGAATCCCTGCGGCGGCAAATCTCCATCATCGAGCAGGACATCTATCTGTTTTCGCGCACCATCGCCGAAAACATCGCTTTCGGCGCGCCCGCCGCCACCCGCGAGGAAATCATCACCGCGGCAAAAGCGGCACAGGCGCACGACTTCATCATGTCCTTCCGGGACGGCTACGATACCGTCATCGGGCAGCGCGGCGTGACTCTTTCCGGCGGGCAGCGTCAGCGGTTGGCGTTGGCGCGGGCATTCCTCACCGACCCCCGCATTTTGATTTTGGACGATTCCACCAGCGCCATCGACAGCGCCACCGAAGACAAAATCCAGCGCGCCATCGAACAAGCTAGCCGGGGGCGCACCACCATGCTCATCACCCACCGGCTGTCGCAAATTCGCTGGGCGGATGTGATTGTGGTTTTGCGCAAAGGGCACGTGGCAATGGTAGGCAATCACGACACCCTATTCCGCGAATCGGAAGCGTATCGCAATATTTTCGCGCGTTACGAATAGCAGCAGGAAGTAAAAAGCAAGAAGTACGGGAAACCATACTGTTTTCTCCCTGCTCCCTGCTCCCTGCTCCATACTCCCTGCTCCATACTCCCTGCTCCATACTCCATACTACCGAGGTTCTATGGGTTTTTTCACCGGACTTGATACCGAAGCATACGACAGAACATACGACGACCGCGAGCTTTTTTTCCGCATCGCCCGTTATTTTGAGCCGCACAAAAAACGGGTGTGGTCGGCGATTTTCTTCGTGGTGATTGTGTCCATTTACGGGGCGAGCGTGCCGCTGCTGGTGTCGCGGGCGGTTTCTGCGCTGGAAGGGACGCCGAGCATGCTGGCAATCAGCATGCTTTCACTGGGAATGACGATTCTGGGCGTGGGCATTTGGGGGGCGAACTGGGCGCGGCGGCGGCTGGTGGCGCGCCTCATCGGCGATGTGGTTTCCGCGTTACGGCACGCCGCTTTCAAAGCCTCCATCAACCATGACATGGCGTTTTTCGATGAGTTTGAATCGGGGCGCATCATCAGCCGCATCACCTCCGACACACAGGAATTTGCGCAGGTTGTCCAACTGGTCACCGATATTGCCAGCCAGATTTTGCTGGTGCTGATTTTGCTGGTGGTGCTGGTGCAAATTTCATGGCAATTGACGCTGGCGCTGTTGCTGCTGGTGCCCTTTGTGGCAATGCTGACCACCTACTTTCGGCGGTTGGCGCGTTATGTCACCCGGCACGGATTTCGCGTGCTGGCAAAGGTAAATGGCGCGATTCAGGAAGCTGTCACCGGTATCAGCATCGCCAAAAACTTCCGGCAGGAAGCCGCCATTTACGCAGATTTCCGCGACGTGAACGAGCAATCGTATCAGGTGAATTTGCGGCGGGGCTTCGTCCTTTCGAGCATCTTTCCGGTGCTGAATGTGATGTCATCCGTGGGCACTGCCGCACTGCTGTATTGGGGCGGATTGAGCGCCCAGCAAAATCTGGTTACCGTCGGTTCGTGGTATCTCTTCATGGCGAGTGTGGATCGCTTCTGGTTTCCGATGATCAACCTATCGGTATTTTGGTCCCAGTTACAAGCCGGGCTTTCTGCTTCCGAGCGGATATTTGCCCTGATTGACGCTGAACCGGCGGTTCAACAGGTTGATAACCGCTCTATCGAAAACACTGGAGTCACCGGAGACATCGTTTTCGAGCATGTCTCATTTCGGTACAATGAGCAGGAACAGGTGCTGACCGACTTCAGTCTGCGAGTTTCCCCCGGTGAAAGTGTGGCGCTGGTGGGGCACACCGGCGCGGGCAAAAGTAGCATCGTCAAACTGATTACCCGATTTTACGAATTTCAAAGCGGAAAAATTTTCATTGACGGGCAGGACATCCGCACCTTCGATTTGACCGATTACCGGCGGCAATTGGGCGTTGTGTCGCAGTCGCCGTTTCTGTTTTCCGGCACCGTCGCCGAAAACATCCGCTATGCCCGCCCGGAGCTTTCCGACGCCGAGGTGGAAGCGGTGGCGCGGCAAATCGGCGGAGGGGAGTGGCTGGAGACGTTGCCCGAAGGGCTGCAAACCGACGTCGGGGAACGCGGCGGGCGGCTTTCGATGGGGCAGCGGCAACTGGTGGCGCTCACCCGTGTGCTGGCGCAGGAACCGGCGATTTTCATTCTGGATGAAGCCACCGCCAGCATCGACCCGTTCACCGAAATGCAGATTCAGGAAGCGATGGATTTAATTTTGGCGCGCAGTACCTCCATTTTGATTGCCCATCGGCTCTCCACCGTCCGTTCTGCCGACCGCATCATCGTGCTGGAAAATGGCGCCATCATTGAAGAGGGGAATCACGACCAGTTGATGGCGCAGGGGGGGCATTATGCCGAATTGTATGACACCTATTTCCGTCACCAGAGTTTGGAGTACATCGAATCGGCGGGGCGGCATAAAGCGGATGTATAATCCGATGTTGCCGTCCACAAAAAAGTTAAATTGGTGGAAACGCTCACCCGTTTGCCATGATGAGGGGCAGGTAAATGAATTTGCCGGAGGCGGGGCTCCAGTTTAAACTGAGCCATCCCGGTTGTTTTTATAATCATAGGCGAGCCGGGTGCAATGGCGCCGTTGGCGGTCTGCACCACCCCGACCACTGATGAACCGGACGAATTCGCGGTGGCGCGTTGCACCCGCAGCACCGGTTCAGCCATGCCTGAAGGTGATGCGAGCCGCTGACAACCATCGGCGTGCCGGTTTCCAGCGCCGCGCTGTCGCCGTTTTGCGCAATGATTGAACCGTCACCGTTTCCTGCCGAAAGAGTCGGTGAATTGCCCCCTAATTTCCCTTTAATGGTTTCAATTTCAGCTTTGAGTAAGGTGCCTGCTTTAGGTTGGCAATTACCGTTTGCTGTTCCTGAATGGCGGCAATAGATGGCGGTCAATCGTTCAATCCGTTTCAGTATCCGAGTTGGATCGAGGGGTTGGAAAACTTCCTAAGTTACTGGCGGCGACCGCTTGTTGCTCCGTTTCAGTATCCGAGTTGGATCGAGGGGTTGGAAAACCCTGACCATACGCCAAAAAAACGAGCGCGGCAAGCGTGTTTCAGTATCCGAGTTGGATCGAGGGGTTGGAAAACGCGCGTCGGCTTTCTTCTGTCCCTCGGTGATGTAGGTTTCAGTATCCGAGTTGGATCGAGGGGTTGGAAAACCCGCTGATTGCGGCTGTTT
>JAJRSQ010000325.1 GCA_024278725.1 Chloroflexota bacterium | reverse complement strand
GTTTTTATGAGTGGCAAAAAACGCCGCACGGCAAACAGCCGATTTTCATCCATCTGAAAAACCGGCAACCGTTCGGCTTCGCCGGGCTGTGGGAACACTGGCATGCCCCCGACGGCAGCGAAATTGTGTCGTGCGCCATCATCACCACCACCCCGAATGACCTGCTCGCGCCGGTACACAACCGGATGCCGGTGATTCTGCCGCCCGACGCATACGAAACGTGGCTCTCCCCGGCGGAACAATCGCCGGCGACGCTGCGCCCGCTGCTCGCCCCCTTTCCCGCCGACGGGATGGCGTTTTATCCGGTGTCCACCATGGTCAACGCCCCGGCGAATGACCATCCCGCCTGTATTGAGCCGTTGAAGAGAGCGTGAGTTTGATGGTTACGCGCAATTCGCCCCCCACGCCCCCCCATTTCGTCGCCGCCATCGGCGCAATTGACCACTATTGGTCGCTGCTCAGTTTGGGGTACACGCTGGCAAAATCGCAGGGCGGAAAACTGACCGTGCTGTGCGTCGCCCCCGGCGCAAACGCCCCCGACTGGCTCATCATTCCGGCGGCATATCAGGATGTGGACATCACCATTGAGGTATCATCGGATGATGATGTGGCGCACGCCGTCATTGGTTACGCGCAAAAACACCATCCTTCGCTGTTGCTGGTGGGCTGGCGAAAATGGACGCGCGGGGAACGCTACCGGCTGCGCGGCACGCTCGACACCATCCTGCGCCAAGTCCCGTGCGATGTTGCCGTGGTGCGCGCCGATGAAACTTTTCCCGAAACCCCCTTCGATGAAAACCCGCATTTATCCGTGCTCGTCCCCGTCGCCGGTGGACCCAACGCCCCGCTGGCGATGGAACTTGCACTCAATTTAGCCCCTCACGTCAACGTGACCGCCCTGCGCATCGCGCCGGAAGAAGCCGACACCGCCAATATTCTGGCGCAACAGCAACAATTGAAACGACTGACCCAGCCGTGGGCGGAAAATCCGCGTCTGCACACAAAAACCATCCGCGCGGAAAGCGTGCTGAAGGGCATTTTGGCGGAGGCGGAACAGCACGACATCACCATGCTCGGCGCGAGCGGGGAGAGCATTTTCGACCAAATTATTTTCGGGGTGCTGCCGGAACGAGTCGGCACGCAAAATCCGAATGCCACCATTATCATCCAACGCTTTGACGGCACTGTCGGCGGCGCAATTGAACGCCAATGGTGGCGGATGACGCACGTGCTGCCGATGCTTTCCACCGAAGAGCGCGCCGATGTATACAAGCAAATTCGGCGCGGCGCGCGCCCTAAAATCGACTTTTTCGTGATGATTGGGCTGGCGGCGGCAATCGCATCGCTGGGACTTCTGCTCAACAGTCCGGCGGTCATCATCGGGGCAATGCTGGTCGCGCCGTTGATGTCGGCAATTATGGGGATGGGGATGGGCAGCATTCAAGCCGATACGAAACTCCTGCGGCTCGCGTCCAGCGCCACCCTGCGGGGGATGCTGCTGGCAATCGCCGTGGGATTTGTGATGAAGCTCATCGTCCCCAGCAACGGCGAACCCACCGCCGAGATTTTCGCCCGCGCGGCGCCCTCGCTGCTCGATTTGGGCGTGGCGCTCTTTTCGGGCTTGGCGGGGGCATACGCGCTCAGCCGGAAAGATATGTCATCATCCCTGCCGGGCGTCGCCATCGCCGCCGCGCTCGTGCCGCCGTTGGCGACGGTGGGCATCGGCGCGGCATGGATGCGCTGGGATGTCGCCGGCGGGGCGTTGCTGCTCTTTCTGACCAACCTCGTCACCATCATCGCCGCCAGCGGGCTGGTATTTTTCATCCTCGGTTTTCGCCCGCGCCATCGCCCGCAGAGTCGCCGCATCTTCCGGCGGGCAGTGGTCAGCTCCGCCCTTTTATTGGGGGTGATGATTTGGCTGCTGGGCAGTTTGACCCTGCAATCGTTCCAAGATTCTGCCCGAAAAAACAAAATCGACAGCGTTTTACGGACGGAAATTTCCACCCTGCCCGGACAAGCCTCGCTGGAAAGTTGGCGGCTCATTTCAGACGATGCGGACACCCTGAAAATCGAAGTCTCCGTGCGCGCCTCAGTCGTACCGTCACACCAACACGCCGTGGAGATGCAAAAACGGGTGGCGGAAGCGCTGGGGTATCCCGTGGCGATGACCCTCGTCACCGTGCGCACCACCGCCCTCGACCCCCTTGTGCCGCCCACGCCCACCGCAACGCCTCAACCGGGCAACACCCCCACCCCGACGGCATCCGCCACCGCCACGGCAACCGCCACCGACGCCCCCACTCGCACCCCGACCGCCACGGCAACCCCATCCCCCCTACCCAGCGCCACCGGCACGGCGACGGCAACCGTCACCCCCACCGCCACGGCAACGCCCTTCCCCACCGCCACAGCGACCCCGCAACGGGCAGTTGTCGCGTTCACCGGCGGGCGCGGCGTGGTTCTGCGCTGGAGTCCGGGCGGATTGCGCGCGGGCGCTATTCCGGAAAATTCGGTGGTCACACTGCTGTACCGGCGGGCGGAAACAGACGGTCGGGAATGGGTTGAAGTGCGCGACGAAGCGGGGCGCATCGGTTGGGTTGCGGTGGAATATCTGGCAATCATTCCGTAACCCTCAACCGTGCGCCCAAATGGGAAAAATGCCGCATCGCTGGTATAATTTCCGCAGAAAAAATCCACAATCACCGAAAGATAATCCCTATGACCGAACAGACGCCTCCAAAAACACTCATCCTGATTGACGGGCACGCGCTGGCGTACCGCGCCTATTTCGGCATGCCCGACACTTTTTCCACCGCCGACGGCGAAAAAACCAACGCCGTCTACGGTTTCACCAACATGATTCTGGCGGTGTGGAAAGAATACAACCCCGATTATTTCATCGTCACCTTTGACAAAGGGGACACCTTCCGCCACAAAATGTACCCCGAATACAAAGGGACGCGCGAAAAAATGCCCGACGACCTGCGCGCGCAAATTGCCCGCATCGAGCAGTTGGTGCGCACATTCAATATGCCCGTCTTCACCAAAGACGGCTACGAAGCCGACGACCTGCTCGGCACGCTGGCGAATCAAGCCGCCGAACAGGGCATCCGCGCGCTCATCGTCACCGGCGACCGCGACACCTTCCAACTGGTGCGCGACAACATCAATGTGGTCATTTCCGGCAGCCGTTTTCAGGACAGAAAATTGTACGACCCCGCCGCCGTGGAGGAAAAATACGGACTGCCCCCCGAAAAACTGGTCGATTTGAAGGCGCTCGTCGGCGACACCAGCGACAACATCCCCGGCGTGAAAGGCATCGGGGAAAAAGGGGGCGCGAAACTTCTCCGGCAGTACGGCTCGCTGGATGGCATTTACGCCCATTTGGATGAGCTGCCGAAAGGTGTGCGCGCCAAACTGGAAGCCGGGCGCGAAAGCGCCTACCTTTCGCGGGAACTGGGGCGCATCATCACCGATGTGCCCGGCGTGGCGCTGAAACTCGCCGAGGGGCGCACCACCGATTTCAACCTGGTGGATGTGGCGAATCTGTTTGTGGAACTGGAATTCAACACCATCTTCAACCGCATCCCCGGCGCGCCCGCCGACGTGCTGCCGCAGGATATTGCCACCATCGAACACACCGGCAAGCCGGAACCCATCCCCCCGGACGGGGAATATATCACCGTGGATACCGAATCGGCGCTGAAAAAACTGGTTGCCGCACTCAAAAAATCGTCGCGGTTGTGCGTGGATGTGGAAACGGACAGCACCAATGAAGTGCAAACGAATCTGGTCGGCATCGCCATCACTCCGGAGGCGAAAAAAGGCTATTACATCCCCGTGGGACACCACGCGCCCGACGGAAACGCCGCCCAAGCCAGCATGTTCGACGCCCCCGCCCCCACCGACGCCCCGCCGCAATTGCCGCCGGAAACAGTGCGGGACGCGCTCGCGCCCGTGCTGGCGAACAGTGGCATCACCAAATTCATGCACAACGCCAAATTTGATATGACCGTCCTCCGGCGACACGGTATGCCCGTTGCGCCGCCCATCTTCGATACGATGGTCGCAAATTGGCTCATCAACAACGCCCCCGATGCCCGGCACGGGCTGAAAGATTTGGCGCTCAGTGAATTGAACATCAAAATGACGCCCATCAAAGCCCTCATCGGCACGGGCAAAAGCCAAATCACCATGGCGGATGTGCCCATCGAAAAAGCAACCCCCTACGCCGCCGCCGACGTGGAT